>RFZL01000043.1 GCA_009920665.1 Alphaproteobacteria bacterium
GTGGCGCGCCTGACGCATGCGCCCGATATCACGCTGATCTATGAATCCGGGACCATCGGGACCGAGCCCTCGGTTCTGCCTCTATCGATTGGCGACGGGGAATTGTGCGACACCGCGCTGACCACCGTGTCGGTGCCGGAGATGTTCCGTTACTGGCTGCAGGGCGGGCATATCACCATCGGGTTCCTTGGTGCCGCGCAGATCGACAGGTTCGCCAATATCAACACCACGGTGATCGGCGATTACGAGACGCCGAAGACGCGCCTTCCGGGCGGTGGCGGCGCGCCGGAGATCGCAAGTCTGTCGCAGAAGGTGTTCGTGACGATGAAACAGTCGCGGCGCGGCATGGTGGAAACAATCGATTTCTTCACCAGTTTCGGCCATGGCGAGGGCGGCGACCACCGCCGGCGCATGGGGCTGGAAACGGCCGGGCCGGTGGCGCTGATCACCGATCTGGCGCTCTGGGAGCCTGATGCCGACACTGGCGAGCTGACGGTGACAAGCCTTCATCCCGGCGTTACGGCCGAGATGGTCCGGGACACATGCGGGTGGCAGCCGCGCTTTGCCGCGAACCTTGCCAAGACGGTGCCGCCAGATGCCACGGAGCTGTCGGTGTTGCGCGAGCTGAAGGCGCGCACCGCCCGCGCGCATGGCACCGGCTGAAAGCCCGGCAGTGGCGCTCAGATATCGAAGGTGATCACCGACCTGGCGATCTCGCCGCGCTTCATCTCGGCGAAGGCCGCGTTGATATCGGCAAGCCCGACCCGCCGCGAGATCATTGAATCCAGATGCAGTTTGCCGTCGAGATAGAATTCGACATAGTTCGGCATGTCGACACGGAACCTGTTCGACCCCATGTTGGAGCCGCGCAGCACCTTGTCATTGATCAGCTCGGCAGCCTCGATCTCGACCATCTGGCCTTCCGGCACCATGCCGATCACCGTCGCCATGCCGCCGGTGGCCAGCATCCGGAATGCCTGCTCGGTGGTCTGTTTCATGCCGATGGCCTCAAACGCATAGGCGACACCGCCGCCGGTCATCTCGCGTACCGCCTCGACCGGGTCGGCCTGCGCTGCGTTGACGGTGTCGGTGGCGCCAAACTGCCGCGCCGTCTGCAGCTTGCCGTCATTCAGGTCGATGGCGATGATCCGGCCGGCGCCGGCAATCGCCGCGCCATTGATCGCCGACAGGCCGATCCCGCCACAGCCGATGACGGCGATGGTGGCGCCGATCTCGATTTGCGCGGTGTTGGTGACGGCGCCGAACCCGGTGGTGACCGCACATCCGATCAGCGCCGCCCGGTCAAGCGGCATGTCGGGCCTGATCTTCACCAGCGCATGTTCATGGACAAGCATATATTCGGCAAAGGCCGAGAGGTTGTAGAACTGATGCACCGGCGCACCATCCTGCGACAGACGTGGCGGCGCGGTCGCGGCGCGCGCGGTTTCCGGATTCTCGCAGATGAAGGGCCGGCCGGTGGTGCAATGGTGACAATGGCCACAAAATACCGACAGACAGCTGATGACATGGTCGCCCGGCTTCACATAATGCACGTCAGACCCGACCTTCTCGACAATGCCGGCGGCCTCATGCCCGAGGATGGTCGGGGCCGGGGTGGCATAGAGCCCGTCAATATAATGCAGATCGGAATGGCACACGCCGACGGCGGCGGTGCGGACAAGCACCTCGCGCGAGCGGGGATTGTCGATCTGCACCTCCTCGATGCTCAGCGGTGCGTGCGGTTCGCGGAACAGCGCAGCTTTCACGTGAATCCTCCTGCGGGTTTGCTCCTGCGGGTTTGTCACCCCTTGTCAAAGCCTGACCGCAGAGCGCGATCAAATCAAGCGCCGGAATCGGCTGTCCGGTCTGATCATGCTGGCCAGGATGCGCGTCGTGCTTTGACAAGGGGTGACAAGCCGCCTTCGACTAAATGTACCCCTGACAGAGGACGCAATTTGTGTCTTGGCCGCGCATCTGCGGGAACAGGAGTTCTAATCGCCTGTTGCGGCGTCGAGGACCTGCCGGGCGATGATCAGCTTCTGAACCTCGCTGGCCCCTTCATAGATGCGCAGCGCGCGAATTTCGCGATACAGGGCCTCGACCGTCTGGCCACTGCGCACACCGTCACCGCCATGCAGCTGAACAGCCTTGTCGATCACCGTCTGCGCGATCTCGGTGGCGTGGAGTTTCGCCATCGAGGCCTCGCGGCTGACCCGCGCCGCCCCGTTGTCCTTGGTCCAGGCGGCGCGGTAAATCAGCAACGCAGCCGCATCCACATCGAGCGCCATTTCGGCCAGGCTTGCCTGAACCGTCGGCATCACCGCCATCGGGGCGCCGAAAAGCTTGCGTTTCGTTACGCGGTCCAGAGCTTCATCAAGCGCGCGCCGCGCGAGGCCGAGAGCCGCCGCACCGACGGTCGAGCGAAAGACATCAAGCACCGACATGGCGATTCCGAAACCCTTGCCGGCGGTGCCGATCAGTGCGCTTCCCGGAAGCCGCATGTTCGTGAAGGCAAGGCGGGCCAGGGGATGGGGCGCGATGACGTCAATACGCTCTTCAATGCTGAGGCCCGGGGTGTTGGCCGGCACAAGAAAACAGGACAGCCCGCGCGCGCCCGGCCCTTCGCCGGTTCGCGCAAAGACGGTGTAGATATCGGCAATGCCCCCATTCGAGATCCAGGTTTTCTCGCCATTCAACACCCAGCCATTGCCGTCCCGCGCGGCGGCGGTTGCGAGGTTGGCGACGTCCGAACCGCTCGCCGGCTCCGACAGCGCGAATCCGGCAATGGCCGTTCCCGCTATTGTCTGTGACAGCCACTGCTTCTGCTCGGCATCGCCGAACAGGGTCACCGGCCCCATGCCGAGCCCCTGCATCGCAAAGGCGAAGTCGGCGAGTGCGTCATGGCGCGCCAGCGTCTCACGGATCAGGCAAAGTGTGCGCACGTCGAGTGCTGGGCCATCCCTGCTGGCCGAATGTTCCAGCCAGCCATCCGCGCCAAGCTTTGCGACAAGGCCCTTGCAGGCAGCGTCGACATCGCTGTGGTCGATTGGCAGGCTGGCCGCGCACCAGGCCTCGAGTTCCGCAGCCAGCAGGCGGTGGCGGTCGTCAAGAAACGGCCAGTCAAGAAAGCTGCGGTCCGGCATCAGTCACCCTCGAAAACAGGTTTGTCCTTCGCGACAAAGGCGCGATAGGCGCGTCGGAAATCCTCGGTCTGCATGCATATGGCCTGTGCCTGGGCCTCGCTCTCGATGGCTGTCTCCAGGCTCATTGACCATTCCTGATTAAGCTGGGTCTTGGTCATCATATGCGCGAAATTCGGGCCGGCAGCAATGCGCTCGGCCAGCGCGCGGGCGGCCGCATCGATTTCGCCAGCCGGGTGAACAGCGTTCCAGAAACCCCAGAACAGCCCCTCATCGGCTTGCAGCGTCCTGCCGGTGTAAAGCAGTTCGGCGGCGCGCCCCTGGCCAATGATCCGCGGCAGCATCGCGCAGGCACCCATGTCACATCCGGCGAGCCCGACGCGGGTGAACAGGAAGGCGACTTTCGCCTCGGGGGTGGCGAGGCGCATGTCGGCGGCCATCGCCAGAATCGCACCCGCACCGACACAGATGCCGTCAACGGCGGCGATGACGGGCTTGCCGCAGGACAGCATCGCCTTGACCAGGTCACCGGTCATGCGGGTGAAGGCCAGAAGTTGTTTCATATCCATCTCGACGAGCGGCCCGATGATATCGTGGACATCGCCGCCGGAGCAGAAATTGCCCTCATTCGAGGCCAGCACCACCGCATCGACATCCTCGGCATAGGCCAGATCGCGAAACATGTCGCGAAGCTCGGCATAGCTCTCGAAGGTCAGCGGGTTCTTGCGTGCCGCGCCCTGCAGGCTGACGGTGGCGATTCGGGCATCCCACTGCCAGCTGAAATGCGCCGGCGTGTAATTCTGCATGGTCGTCATGTGGCGTCTCCGTGAAGCTGGTCCAGAAGGTGTGAAAGCTGCTCGAGCGCCGCTTCGTCCAGTTGCGCGAACATGGAGTTGATCCACGCCTCATGCGCGCTGGCCATTGTCGTGAAACGCTCGATGCCAAGCGGTGTCAGGTACACGGTCGCGGCGCGCTTGTCCTCATGGTCAACCTCGCGCTTCACAAGGCCCTCATGGATCAGGCTGTCGACGATGCCGGTCACATTACCGTTCGAGACCTTCAGATGCGCCGAAAGATGGCTCATGCGCAGCCCGTCACGGTGGCGGTCAAGCGTGGCCATGACATCGAATCGTGGCAGGGTGGTGTCGAATTCGGTGCGCAGCGAGGCGCGAAGCTGGCCCAGCATGCCGCGATTCTTGTCAAGCAGCCGCAGCCAGACCCTCAGCCGCTGCTTTGACAGCGCGGCCGCCCCGGCATTGTCGCGTGCCGCCATCGTCGGGGACAGGTTCATCTCTCGCCACCATTGATCGCGATTGTCTGCCCGTTGACGGCGTCCGATCCCGGCCCGCACAGCCAAAGTGCCGCCCGGCTGACCTCCTGCGGCGCGATCAGCCGGCCAAGCGGGCTCATCCCGGCCAGAACGTCGATCGCCTCCTGCCGGCTCTTGCCTGTCCTGGCGATGATGTTGTCAATGCTGCGGTCGGTCATTTCGGTATCGAGATAGCCGGGGCACAGGGCGTTGGCGGTGATGCCGCTGCCGGCCAGTTCCGCCGCGCTGGACCGGACGAGCCCGTTGACGCCGTGTTTCGCGGCGCTGTAGGCGCTTGCATATTTGTGACCCGAAAGGCCGGTGGTCGAGGAAATGGCGACAAGGCGGCCCCATTCCGCCTTCGCCTCCCGAAGCCGCTGCAGCCCGGCACGGAAGGTCAGAAAGCAGCCGGTGAGATTGACCGCCATCATCCGGTGCCACATCTCGCTGGTGGTCCGGTGCAGCGGTGCGCTGTCGGCGATGCCGGCATTGGCGATCACGATTTCGACCGCGCCAATGGCGTCGAACATCGCCTCGGTGCCGTTCTCGTCGGTGACATCGAGCTGGTGCGCGGTGATATTGCCATGCGCGGCGGCAAGTTCCTCAAGCGGTTCGCGGCGACGCCCGCAAATATGCACGTCGGCGCCGGCACCGGCGAACGCGACCGCCAGCACGCGGCCAAGGCCACTGCCGCCCCCGGTGCCAGCACCTTCCTGTGTGACAGATCCACATTTTCCTCCACGTGCCGGCCTTCACCACGGTCCGGTCCAGTTGTCACGCCCGCTGTCGGCGCGCCTCACACCGACATGCCAAACCCCTCGCCCCTCTCGGACAGTCGCCGCAGCTGGTCGCGCCCCGGAAGATAGGGGTCTGGCCACGTCACATCATCATCCCCGAGCGCGGCCGCGGCGTGAAGCGTCCAGTAGGGATTGGCAAGATGCGGCCGTGCCAGACAGACAAGGTCGGCCCGTCCCGCCATCAGGATGGAGTTGACGTGGTCCGGTTCGTAGATGTTGCCGACCGCCATGGTCGGAATGTTGCGCTCGTTGCGGATGCGGTCCGAGAACGGTGTCTGGAACATCCGCCCATAGACCGGGCGGGCCTCGATGGATGTCTGTCCCGCCGAAACATCGACGATATCAACACCTGCCTTGCGAAAGGCGTCGGCGATCTCGACCGCCTCACCGCCGTCAACCCCGCTGTCACCTGTCCAGTCCGTGGCGGAAATCCGCACCGACATCGGTTTGTGCGACGGCCAGGCGGCGCGCATCGCGGCGAACACCTGCAGCGGGTAGCGAAGGCGGTTTTCAAGGCTGCCTCCATATTCATCGGTTCGGCTGTTCGACAGCGGCGAGATGAAGGATGACATCAGATAGCCATGCGCGGCGTGAAGCTCGACCATGTCGAATCCGCACCGGGCCGCCATTTGTGTCGCGGCCACGAACTGATCACGAACATTGTCCATGTCGGCCCTGTCCATGGCACGCGGCACGGCGTTGCCGGGTGCCCAGGCGATGGCCGAGGCCGACATCAACGGCCAGTTCCCGTCCGTCAGCGGCGCGTCCATCTCCTCCCATCCAAGCTGCGTGGACCCCTTGCGTCCGGCATGGCCGATCTGCATGCAGAATTTCGCATCGGTCTCGGCATGGACGAACGCCACGATCCGCGTCCACGCCTCTTCATGTTCCGGCGCGTAAAGACCGGGACAGCCAGGGGTGATCCGTCCCTCGGCGCTGACGCATGTCATCTCCGCATAGACAAGGCCGGCGCCGCCTTTGGCGCGTTCGCCATAATGCACAAGGTGCCAGTCGGTTGGCGTGCCGTCGACGGCCTTGTACTGCGCCATCGGCGAGACCACCAACCGATTCTTCAGGGACATCTCGCGAAGCCTGTACGGAGCGAACATCGGCGCGCGGTGAATGCCGTCGGCACCCGCATTCTGCTGGAACCACTTCTCGGCCGACTTCAGCCAGTCGGCGTCGCGCATCCTCAGATTCTCGTGTGAAATGCGCTGCGATCTGGTGAGAAGCGAGTAATTCAGCTGCACCGGGTCCAGATGCAGGTAACGCTCCACATCCTCGAACCATTCGGTCGAGTTGCGCGCCGCCGACTGCAGCCGCAGCACATCCAGCCGCCGGTCATCCTGATATCGCCTGAACGCGTCCTCGAGCCGTGCCTCTCCTGTCACCAGCTCGGCAAGCAGAAGCACGACATTGCCATGATGCCAGGTGCGGCACAGAATGCGGTTGAAATTCAGCCATGCCGAGCCGCGAAGATGATTGGCGTTCGACATCAGGCTATGGCCGTCCAGATGATCGGCGAAGATGCTCTCGCAGGCGGCGATGCTTTCCGCCTGGCTCATCTCGCCAAATCCCCAGGAATCCCATGTTGCCTGGCTGCATTCGACGATGAAGGTGGCGGTATTGTCGTCGAACTGGTAGGCGTGCGCCCACACCCAGCCATGCTTCGTCTCCTCGAAGATGAAGGTGAAGGCGTCGTCGAATTTCTGTCGTGTTCCCAGCCAGACGAACTTGCAGGCGCGCCGGTCGATTTCCGGCCCGAACCTGTCCTCGAAATGTGCCCTGATCCGCGAATTGACGCCATCCGCCGCGACCACCAGATCATGCGTCGCGCACAGCGCGTCGATATCCTCGCATTCCGTCTCGAAGCGCATATTGACGCCGAGATCGCGTGCCCGTTCCTGAAGGATCAGCAGAAGCTGCCTGCGGCCGATTCCGCAAAAGCCGTGTCCGCCGGAGACAAGGCGCTGCCCCCTGTGGATGAGCGCGATGTCGTCCCAATAGGCGAAATGCTGTCCGATCAGGTCGGCGCTTGCCGGATCGTTCCCGCGCAGGTTGGCAAGCGTCTCGTCCGACAGCACAACACCCCAGCCAAACGTGTCATCAGCGCGGTTGCGCTCGATCACGGTAACGTCACAGGACGGGTCACGAAGCTTGAGGCTGATGGCGAAATACAGACCTGCCGGGCCGCCGCCGACACAGGCGACATTGAGTCCGGCCCGGTCCGGGCGACCCTCACTTCGATGCGGTGCGGCGGCGCTTGTCTGTTCGGTGGGCATATCGTGCGATGGCTCCTCGGCTATCCCCGGTCGACACGCCGCATGGGCGTAGGGAAAAAATGGCAGCCACCTGAAATAATTTCAAGCTTAAAATATTTTGGTTGAAATGTCCGTCGCGCCAGATAGTCTCGGTGGTGGTGATGCGTGAGAGAGAGGCTGATATGGCGGTGTTTCAACACAGTATCGACGTGATGTTCCAGCATTGCGACCCGGCCGGCATCGTTTTCTACCCGCGGTTTTTCGAGATGATGAACGAGGTGACCGAGCGGTTTTTCAGTGATGCTGTTGGCTGGCCGTTCAGCCGCATGCACGCGATTGACAGGCGTGGCATCCCCTCGGTTTCAGCACGGCTGGACTTTCACGCGCCGGCCCGCCTTGGCGAGATCATGGACTGGTCGATGTGGTTAACGCGCCTCGGGCGCTCCGGTGCGACATTGGCCTATGCCGCAGAGGTGACCGGACGCCATGTCCTGAGCGGCGAGGCGGCGATCGTTCACACCGATCTTGACGCGATGTCGTCTCTGGCCTGGCAGGCAGAGGTGCGTTCGGTCCTTGAGTCGCATCTCGAAATGGCGAAGGAGGCATAACATGTCATTGATCGACGTCAGGCCGCCGGGGTGGCCACAACCGAAAGGCTATGCCAACGGCATGTGCGCGGAGGGCCGCCTGTTGCTGGTCGGCGGGCAGATCGGCTGGACCCCGGACGGAATATTCGAGCATCACGATTTCATCGGCCAGATGACGCAGGCGTTGCGCAATGTCGTCGCTGTCGTCGAGGCCGCCGGCGGCACTGTCGGCGATATTGGCAGGCTGACATGGTACGTCACCGACAAATCGGATTATGTGGCGAACCAGCGTGCCGTGGGGGCCGCCTACCGCGAGGTCATGGGGTATCATTTTCCGGCAATGACGATGGTCGTGGTCTCGGCGCTTGTGGAGGACGCGGCGCTTGTCGAGATCGAGGCCACCGCCATCCTGCCGGACGGCTGAGCGTGGCGATGCGCAGGACAGGGCGAGACACGCGCGGCAACAAAGGGAATTCAAGACAGTAAAGGGGTGCGTCATGTTGCGACCATCGTCTCATGAAGACAGTTTTTCCCGAGATCAGCTCCCGGCACTCGACAGTTGGCCGGACCTGCTTCTGGACAGATTTTCCTACCCTGACCGGCTGAATGCGGCCGTTGAACTGACCGACACCATGGTGGCGCGCGGCTTTGGCGACCGGGTGGCGCTGATCGGCAATGGCAGGCGGCGGACCTACAAGGAACTGTCCGACTGGACCAACAGGCTTGCGCACGCGCTTGTCGACAATCTCGGCGTGCGCCCCGGCAACCGGGTGCTGATCCGCTCGGCGAACAACCCGGCGATGGTGGCATGCTGGCTGGCCGCGACCAAGGCCGGTGCCGTCGTCGTCAACACCATGCCGCTGCTTCGCGCCGGCGAACTGACCAAATATGTGGACAAGGCCGAGATATCGCATGCCCTGTGCGATACAAGGCTGATGGACGAGCTTGCCGCCTGCGCCAAGAACAGCCGGTTCCTGACAACCGTTGTCGGGTTTGACGGTACCGCCAATCACGATGCCGAACTCGACCGGCTGGCGCTCGACAAGCCGGTGACATTCGAGGCTGTTGAAACGTCACAGGATGATGTGGCGCTGATCGGTTTCACCTCGGGCTCGACCGGCGAGCCGAAGGGCACCATGCATTTCCACCGCGACCTGATGATCATTGCCGACGGTTACGCCGCCGAGGTTCTAGGCGTCACGCCGGAGGACATCTTCATCGGGTCCCCGCCGCTGGCCTTCACCTTCGGGCTTGGCGGGCTGGCCGTCTTCCCGCTACGCTTCGGCGCCGCCGCGATCCTGCTGGAGAACGCCGCGCCGCCCAACCTCATCGAGATGATCGAGCAATATGGCGCTACTGTCTGCTTCACCGCGCCAACGGCCTATCGCGTGATGCTGGGGGCGATGGAGGCGGGCGCCGAGCTTGGCTCGCTGCGCGCCGCCGTGTCCGCCGGCGAGACGCTGCCGGCGCCGGTCTATGAGGACTGGAGGGCGAGGACAGGCAAGCCCATGCTCGACGGCATCGGTGCGACCGAGCTTCTGCATATTTTCATCACCAACCGTTTCGAGGATCATGCCCCAGCATCGACCGGCAAGCCGGTCGGCGGTTATGAGGCGCGGGTGATCGGGCCGGATGGTGCCGATGTCGCGCCTGGCGAGGTTGGCCGGCTGGCGGTGCGCGGCCCGACCGGCTGCCGCTATCTCCGCGGCGAACGCCAGGCCGAATATGTGCACGACGGCTGGAACATCACCGGCGACAGCTTTACCGTCGACGCTGACGGGTGCTTCCATTTTGCGGCGCGCAATGACGATATGATCATCTCATCAGGCTATAATATCGCCGGGCCGGAAGTCGAAGCCGCGCTGCTGGCGCATGAGGCGGTGGCCGAATGCGCCGTGATCGGCGTTGCCGACGAGGAGCGTGGCCATATCGTCGAGGCACATATCGTGGTGCGTGAGGATCATGTCGCCAATGATGACCTTGCGGAACGGCTTCAGGACCATGTGAAGGCGATTATCGCGCCGCACAAATACCCGCGATCGGTTGTGTTTGCCGACAGCCTGCCGAAAACGCAGACTGGCAAGATCCAGCGTTTCAGGCTGAAGGCCGGCGGCGAGAGCTGACATGGCGGCACCGGTGTCACGCATCGATATCGTGGGAGCCGGGCCGGCCGGACTTTACACGGCCATACTCGCCAGACTGCGCCTGCCGGGGGTGGCGGTTCGCATCCTCGAACGCAACCCGCGCGGCGCGACATTCGGCTTCGGGGTGGTCTTCTCGGACCGGGCCCTCGACTTCCTGAATGCCGACGCGCCGGAACTGCACCAGCTTGTCGTCCCCGAGATGGAGCATTGGCGGAACATGACCCTGAACCTGTCGTCCGCTTGCAATACTGAAAGTCTGGCATCTGGCGTCAAAACTGCAATTTCGGTTATTCGCGCCGGCGACATGCCCATGCAACGGATATCATGATGGCCAATTCCAGCAGCATCAGACATCACCGGATCGGGTCGGCGGCGGTCATCGAGATCAACCGGCCGCCGGTCAACGCCATCAATCACGACATCCGGGCCGGCCTGATCGCGGCGCTGGCGGCCGTTGCCGCTGATGGCGAGGTGGAGCGGATCATTCTTGCCGGGGCCGGTGATATTTTCGCCGCCGGTGCCGATGCCGGTGAATTCGACCTGCCGATGATGCAGCCCGACCTGCCAACCGTGGTGGCGGCGCTGGAATCGGCGCCGATGCCGGTCATCGCCGCCATCAAAGGCGCCTGTCTTGGTGGCGGGCTGGAACTGGCGCTTGCCTGCTGCTGGCGCATCGCCGCCCCGACAGCGCAGCTTGGCCTTCCCGAGGTGATTCTCGGTGTCGTGCCGGGGTCGGGCGGCACGCAGCGTTTGCCGCGTCTTGTCGGTATGAAGACAGCCTTGTCGATGATCCCCGAGGGGCGCGGAATTCGCGCTGCCGAGGCGCTGGAAATCGGGCTGGTCGACCAGCAGGATGATGATCCGGTGGCGGCGGCGCTGGCACTGCCGCTTGCCGATCTTGATGGCCGGCCGCCGGTCTCACGGTTGCCGGCACCGTCATCCGCCCCAGAGGCGGCGGAGGCGGCACTGGCAAAGGCACGCCGCCGGATGCCCCGCCAACGCGCCCCCGAGGAGGCCATCAGGTTGGTCGGGCTTGCCGCAAGCCATGCGTTCGATGATGCGCTTAAGGAGGAACGCGCCACCTTCCTGAGGCTGCGCGACGGCGATGAATGCCGCGCGCTTCGTCATATCTTCTTCGCCGAGCGCGGGGCGCGGACACCGGCCCGTCTGAAGGCGGTGCCACCGGCACCGCTCGACAGCACCATCGTTGTCGGCGGCGGCACGATGGGTGCCGGCATCGCGCATGCGCTGGCGCGGGCGGGAAGCGCGGTGACGCTCATCGAGCGCGATGACGCGGCGCTGGACGCCGCACGGCAACGCATGGCCGGCCTCTATGACGCGGCCGTCAGGCGTGGGCTGGTGCAGGCCCGGCTGGCGGCGGCCGAACAGGGCGCCATTCGCTTTCAGGCCGGCTATGACGGCATTGACACTGCCGGTCTGGTGATCGAGGCGGTGTTCGAGGACATGCAGGTGAAACGCAATGTGCTGACGGCACTGGACCGGGCGGCGCCGGACGCGGTGCTGGCCAGCAACACCTCCTATCTTGATATCGATCTGATGGCGGGTTGCCTTGCCGACCCGTCGCGGCTTGTCGGCCTGCATTTCTTCAGCCCGGCACATATCATGAAACTGCTGGAGATTGTCCGCGGTGCGCGGACATCCGATCACGCGCTCGCCACCGGCTATGCGCTGGCGAAACGCCTGCGCAAGATACCGGTGGAGGTTGGCGTCTGCGACGGATTTGTCGGCAACAGGATGCTGCAACGGGTGCGTGAGGCGGCGGAGCTGCTGCTTCTCGACGGGGCCGAGGTGGTGCAGATCGACCGCGTCATGCGTGGCTTCGGCTACGCCATGGGGCTCTATGAGACGCAGGACATGTCAGGGCTCGATATCGCCTGGGCGAACCGGCGGCGGCAACAGGCGACGCGCGACCCCGAGAGGCGTTACAGCAAGGTTCAGGATCAGGTCTGCGAGGCTGGCTGGCTTGGTCGCAAGGCCGGCCGTGGCTGGTATATATATGAGGATGGCAAACCGGTCGGCCTGAATCCCGATGTGGCCCCGCTGGTCGCCGCCGAGTCGGCGCGCCATGGCATCACCCGCCAGGCGCTGGCAGATGATGCGGTGATGCAGACATTGCTGCTGGCGCTGATCAATGAGGCGGCGTGCATTCTTGACGAGGGCATCGCCGGCGCGGCCGCGGATATCGACCTTGTCCTTGTCCATGGATATGGCTTTCCGCGTTTTCGTGGCGGCCCGCTATGCCATGCTGACAGCATGGGCACCGGCATGATCCGCGACCGGATTGCGGCATTGCAGAAAACCGACCCGGTGATCTGGAAACTGTCACCGTTGATCGACCGGCTTGCGGCAGCCGGGAAGGGGTTTCTGGACTAGCCCTTTCCGGTGCCACCTGCGGCGGTTTGCCTGACCTTGCCATGACATCGCAATAGCGTCGAAGACAGGACGCATGGTGTGGGGGTGTGTGTGGCTGAATGCCTGCAGGACCGTTTGATGACCGGGACCGGCCGGCGCCGTCATCATCTCCCGCCATCACTACCGGTGCGGCGCGAATCCAGTTTCCGCTTGAACCCGCCACATCACACGCTAGGTTGAAATATCAATACCGACTCGACATTGAAAGAATTAGGGGGAGAAAAGCGATGATGAAGAGATTTGTCGCAGCGTCGTCAGCATTGGCGATGGCGGTGGCCCTTCAGGCCGGCGCCGCATTTGCCGATGACGGCGCCAAACGTGGTGGTACCTTGGTCTGGGCCGTACAGAACACACCCCGGCACCTGAACCCTGCCGTGCAATCGGGAATCGCCACCGGCGAGCCCGGAAACCAGCTGTTCGCGGCGCCATTGCGCTATGACGAGGACTGGACGCCGCAGCCCTATCTGGCGGAGAGCTGGAGCACCTCCGCTGACGGGCTGACAGTGACGCTGAACCTTGTGAAGGGCGCGACCTTCCATGACGGCACGCCGATCACATCATCGGACGTCGCCTTTTCCATCAGGACGGTGCAGGAAAACCATCCCTTCAAGACGATGTTCGCGCCAGTCGATGCTGTCGAGACCCCGGATGACCACACCGCCGTGATCAAGCTCAGCAAGCCGCATCCGGCATTGTTGCTGGCGATGTCCTCGCAGCTTCTGCCGATCATCCCCGAGCATGTCTATGGAGATGGCCAGGACCCGAAGACGCATCCCGCCAATGCGGAGAATGTTGTTGGTTCGGGGCCGTTCAAGCTTGTCGAGTTCAAGCGTGACCAGCACATCATCCTCGAGCGGAATGATGATTTCTTCATCGATGGCCGTCCCTATCTCGACAAGGTCGTGATGCGGATCATCAAGGATGGCGCGGCGCGGACCATCGCGCTGGAGAATGGCGAGGCGCATCTCAGCGGATTCGAGCAGAACCCGCGTGACATCAATCGCCTGAAGAAGGCCAGTGGCGTGACAGCGACAAGCGAAGGCGTCGCCTATGCCGCGATCGGCCCGATTGCCTGGCTTGCCTTCAACACCGCGGCTGACGGGCCGACCGGCAACAAGAAGGTCCGGCAGGCCATTGCCTATGCGGTTGACCGCGATTTCGTGAACAAGGCGATCATGCTCGGCACCTCAACACCGGCACTGACCGGCATCCATCCCGGCTCGCCCTTCTATGAGCCGAATGTCGAGACCTATGACCTCGATCTTGACAAGGCAAACGCCCTTCTCGACGAGGCCGGCTATCCGCGCGGTGCCGACGGCACCCGTTTCAAGCTGACGGTCGATTATGGCTGGGCCGGCATCAAGGCGCAGGCCGAATATATCAAGCCGCAGCTGAAGAAGGTCGGAATCGATGTCGAAATCCGCTCCTCGCCCGACTTCCCGACCTGGGCGAAGCGGGTTGGCGGTCATGATTTCGAAATGACCTGGGATGTCGTCTTCAACTGGGGTGACCCGGTGATCGGTGTTCATCGGACCTATGCGTCAAGCAACATCAAGAAGGGTGTGATCTGGTCGAACACGCAGAGCTATGCCAACCCCCGTGTCGACGAGCTGATGGAAATGGCCGGCAGCGAAACCGACCCGGCGAGGCGCAAGGCACTCTATTCGGAGTTCCAGAAGATCATCGCCGAGGATGTGCCGGTATATCACACCTATGCGCTTCCCTATCACACCATCTACTCGGACAAGGTCGGCAATCCGCCGGTCGGAATCTGGGCAACGGTGTCGCCGCTTGACCGGGTCTATCTGAAATAGCCCGCATCATCCGATCCCGCGCCGTTCCGGCGGCGCGGGGCATATCTTGATCCATTCCCTTCCGCGAGCAGATACTGCGGTGACACTACTCAGACAAATGGCCGTGAGGGCAGGCTACGCGCTGGCGCTGTTGCTCGCCGTTGTCATTCTCAATTTCACGCTGATACACATTGCCCCCGGCGATATCGCCGACACCATTGCCGGTGACATGGGCGGTGCCACTGAAGAGGTGATGGCACAGATTCGCGCCGATTACGGTCTCGACAAGCCCTTTCCGGTGCAGCTCGGGATTTATCTTGGCAATGTTGTCAGGCTGGATTTCGGCTACAGCTTCTTTTTCAACACGCCGGTCACCAGCCTGATCGCCGAGCGCCTGCCGGCGACCCTGCTGCTTGTCTTCACGGCACAGATTTTCGCGCTGGTTATCGGTGTCGTTCTCGGCGTGATCTCGGCGCGGCGGCCACATGGGCTGCTCAGCCATTTCGTCACGCTGCTGGCGCTGTTCGGCTATTCGGCGCCGGTTTTCTGGACCGGGATCATGCTGCTGATCGGCCTGTCACTGCTGCTGCCGCTGTTTCCGGTCGCCGGCATGATCGATGTCGCGCTGATCGATGCGCCGCTATGGCGGCAATATCTCAGCGTGGCGCATCATCTCTTCCTGCCGGCACTCACCCTGGCCTCGATCTTCCTCGCGCTCTACAGCCGGCTAACCCGGGCCAGCATGCTCGAGGTGCTTGGCGCCGACTATATCCGCACCGCCCGTGCCAAGGGTCTGTCGGAACGCGACACGGTCTATCGCCACGCGCTGAAGAACTCGCTTGGCCCGGTGGTGACGCTTGCCGGCCTGCAATTCTCCGCTGTCGTGTCCGGTGCGGTGCTTGTCGAAACGGTGTTCAGCTGGCCTGGCCTCGGAACGCTGGCGCTGCAGTCGATCCTCGCACGCGACACACCGACCATCCTCGGCATCCTGTTCTTCTCGGCGCTGGTCGTGATTGTCGGCAATCTGCTGACCGACCTTGCGCTGCGGCTGATTGACCCCCGTATCAGGGGAGGTGGCGGCTGATGGCGGGCGATCTGAAGATCAGCGAACCTGAACCGCAGGCGCCGCGCGCCCAGCACCCGTTCCGCGAGGTGTTGCAGATGTTTGTCGGCAACCGCGCCGCGGTCGTGGCCTCGGTCATTCTGATGCTGATTGTGCTGGCGGCGGTATTCGGGCCGATTCTCTATCCGACCGACCCGTTCGAGATGGTCTGGGCACCCTTCACGCCGCCCGGTACGGACGGTTTCATTCTTGGCACCGATTATCTGGGGCGAGACATGCTCTCCGGGCTGCTCAATGGCGGGCGTGTCAGCCTGACGATCGGCCTCGTTGCCGCCCTGATGAGCGTCTTCATCGGCATCAGTTTCGGCGCGCTTGCCGGATTCTATCGCGGCGTCGTCGAAGAGGTTCTGATGCGGATCACCGAATTCTTCCAGGTGCTGCCGACACTGCTGTTCTCGATGGTCATCGTGGCCCTGTTCGGCGCATCGCTGACCGTGGTAACCATCGCCATCGGCATTGTCAGCTGGACGGCGGTGGCGCGGATCACGCGCGCCGAATTCCTGCGCATCCGCGAGCTTGAATATGTCACCGCGTCACGCGCCGCCGGCGCCTCGAACATGGTTCTCATGACGCGCGTGATCCTGCCCAACGCGCTGCCGCCAATCATCGTCCAGGCGGCACTGATGGTCGGCTCGGCGATCCTGTTCGAGGCCGGGCTGGCCTTTCTCGGGTTGAGCGACCCGAACGTCGTCAGCTGGGGCCAGATCATCGGCTCGAACCGGACCTATATCCTCGATGCCAGTTTCACCGTGACCATTCCGGGGCTGGCGATCTTCGTGACTGTCCTGTCGATATCGCTGATTGGCGATGGGCTGAACGACGCCCTGAACCCGAAATTGCGGCGGAGGTGAGGATGGCCACCCCGCTTCTGGAGGTTCGTGATCTCGGTGTCCGTTTCACCACCCGCGACGGGCAGGTGACGGTGCTTGATGATGTGTCCTTCACACTGGAACGTGGCGAGCGGATCAGCTTTGTCGGCGAATCCGGCTGCGGCAAGTCGATGACGGCGCTGGCGCTGATGGGGCTGCTGCCGGCGATGGGACAGGTCTCCGGCGGGTCGATCAATTTCAAGGGTGAGGACCTCGCGACGGCATCGGAGGCGCGGATGCGGCAGATTCGCGGCAACGAGATCTCGATGATCTTCCAGGAACCGATGACCTCGCTGAACCCGGTCTTCACCATCGGGCGCCAGATTGCCGAGGTGTTACAGCTTCATCGCGGCCTCGACAGGCGCACCGCCCGTGCGCGGGCCATCGACCTTCTCGAGGCTGTTCGCATCCCGAATGCGGCGGCGCGGGTCGATGATTATCCGCATCAGCTGTCGGGTGGCCAGCGGCAGCGGGTGATGATCGCCATCGCGCTGGCCTGCGAGCCTGAAGTCCTGATTGCGGATGAACCGACCACGGCGCTCGACGTCACCGTCCAGGCCGAGATTTTCGCCCTGCTGCGCGATCTTGGCGCCAAGCTCGAGACGGCGATCATCCTCATCACCCATGATATGGGCGCCGTCGCGCAGATGGCGGAACGGATGCTTGTGATGTATGCCGGAAGGCGGGTCGAGGAGGGGCGTGTTGCCGACATCATCAAGGCGCCGGCGCATCCCTATACGCGCGGGCTGATTGCCTGCGTGCCGCATATCTCCACCGATGCCACAAGGCGGCTTGAGCGGCTACCCGAGATTGACGGCATCGTGCCGCCGATCACCAGCTTCGGGCGTGATGCCTGCCTGTTCGCCCCGCGCTGCGGGCGGGCCAGCGAGGTGTGTCATGGCGAGCGTCCCGCCCCTGCCGGGGTGGCCGGTCACAAGGCACATTCGGTGGCGTGCTGGCACCCGCATGAGGGAGGCGCGTGATGGCTGGACAAGGCCCCGATCACGCACTCGCCGTGGAGAATCTCAGCGTCGCCTATCCGCTCAAAGGTCGTGACAAATCCGGCGCACGCCGGCGCCTGCTGGCGGTTGATGATGTCAGCTTTGCCATCCGGCGCGGCACCACGCTTGGCATTGTCGGCGAGTCCGGTTCCGGAAAGACCACGGCGGCCATGGCGGCGGCCCTTGATGCCGCCGCGCTGCGCCGCGCCCGCCAGCGCGTCCAGATCATTTTCCAGGACCCCTATTCCTCGCTTAATCCGCGGCTTCGCGCTGCCGAGATCGTGCGCGAGCCGATGCTCCATGCCGGCCGCACCAACCGCGCCGAGCAGGACCGTGTCATTGACGAGCTGTTCGAGGCTGTCGGCCTCCGGCCCGAACAGAAATCTCTGTTTCCGCATCAATTCTCCGGCGGCCAGCGCCAGCGCATCGGCATTGCCCGGGCGCTGTCGACGCGGCCGTCGCTGATCATCTGTGATGAACCTGTATCCGCGCTCGACGTTGCCGTGCAGGCGCAGATTTTGAACCTGCTGAAATCGCTGCAACGGCAATTCGACCTGACCTATCTGTTCATCAGCCATGACCTCGGTGTGGTGCAGCATATGTGTGACGAGGTCGCGGTGATGTATATGGGCAAGTTCATGGAACAGGCCGAGCGTGATTCCTTCTTCGCCGCGCCGCGACACCCCTATAGCCGCGCCCTGCTGGATGCCGTGCCGACTATCGAGGCGGCCGCCCGCCCGCGACCGCCGCTGGTCGACGGGGCGATCCCGGATCTGTCTGAACCCCAGACAGGCTGCCGCTTTGCCAGCCGCTGTCCGCATGCCATGCCAAGATGCGAGAATGAGGTGCCGTTGCTGGCAGATGCCACTGGCGCCGCGGGCCATCATCGTCTGGCCTGTCACCTTGCCGATGAGATCGGCTCCGCCGCCAGCGGCTGAAATCCCAGCGCCGCGAATCCGGCGATTGCCTGATCAAGCGGGCTGGTGGCGATCAGGACGATCTGCGAGCTGGTCGGCGCTGCCGGACCGGCAGGATGGAATTCGGTGCGGCGTCCACTCTGCTGCCAGACATGCGCGCCATCGGCAAAGTGGACAAAGCCCTTGCCGCGGACAAGCACGCGGCTATGCGCCGAGCAGGCAGCACGAAACGCCGCCTCGTCGACCGGGTCCGTGGCGCTCATCGCCGCCGAGACAAACCCGGCATGAGGCCGGTGATCATCCGTTGAATGCCTGTCATGTGAAAGTGTTTCCGGCGACGACATATCCGGGGACCGTCCGGTATCGTCCGACAGCAGCAGGGCGATGATGTCGGGGTCATCGGGGCGGGCCGTCACGACGGGTGCCTGCGCCTGATGGGTGGCAAGATAGGCGCGTGTTCGCGCGATCTCCTCATCACTGGCGATATCGGTCTTGGTCAGCAGGAACATATCGGCATCCTGCATCTGCGCCGCGATCACCTCGGCAAGTCGGGGGTTATTGATCTGCTCCGACATGTTGGCGGCATCGACCAGAACCAGTGTCAGGCCCGGCCGTAGATCGGAGTCGATCCGCGCGAAATCCATGATCCGCCCGGGGTAGGACACGCCGCTTGCCTCGATCAGGATATGGTCAATCCGCTCCCGCAAGGCCATCAGCGATACCATCGTATCGACCAGCCCGCCGGCAAGTGAACAGCAGATACAGCCATTCGACAGCTGCATGATCCGTTCGTCCCGGCTTTCGATCAGGCTGTGGTCGATATTCAGCGCCCCGAAATCATTGACCAGCACGGCAAAGCGTGTGTCGCCGCCGCCGGCCAGCACCCGGTTGACAAGGCTTGTCTTGCCGGCACCCAGAAACCCGCCAATGACGGTGAATGTGATCCGGCGGTCCATCTCCCCGCGCGATCAGCCCTGCCGGGTCGCGGCGGCATGGAATGTGCCGCCGGAAATGGTGCCGGCAATTTTGATGTCGCGGATAGCCTCCGGCGCGACGTCAAGCGGTGAGGCGTCAAGAACCGCGAAATCGGCATATTTGCCGGGCTCGATGCTGCCGACAAGATGATCCATGCGAAGCGTGTAGGCGGCACCGAGGGTGATGGCGTGAAGCGCGGCGGCCGGGCTGATCCGCTCGTCCGGTCCGAGGGTGGCACCGCTGGCTGTCAGGCGGTTTACCGCGCACCAGGCGGTGAAAAGCGGCGCCATCGGTGTCACCGGCGCATCGGAATGGATCGCCAGCGGTACACCTTCACGCAGCGCGGTGGCGCAGGCATCCATGCGCTGTGCCCGGTCCGGCCCCATGGTGATGCCGGCATGCTGGTCACCCCAGTAATGAACATGGTTGGCGAAGAGGTTCACGCAACAGCCAAGCTTTTTCATGCGGCGGAACTGGCTGGCATCGGCCATCTGGCAATGTTGCAATGTGTGGCGGTGGTCGGGGCGGTAATGCGCCTCCTGTGCCGCTTCGATGGCGTCAAGCATCACCTCCGATGCCTCGTCACCATTGGTGTGGATATGCAGATGCATGCCGGCCTTGTGGTAATGCATGACAAGCTCGGCAAGCTGGTCCGGGTCCATGTTCCACAGCCCGTTCGGCTTGCCATTATAATAGCCGGGCCATTTCAGCCGCGCGGTGAATCCCTGGATCGACCCGTCCGTCATCACCTTGCACAGCCGGTGGTGAAGCCGGTCATTATTCATCGCCCTTGCCTGTTTCATCAGCGCAAGCCCCTCGTCAAGCGGCTGCTCGATGGTGTTCATCGCCGGCATCAGGCGCAGCGCATAGCCGGGTGTCAGGCTGGCCTCCTCATAGGCGGCGAGCGATTCGGCGTTGAAGGTGGCGTAGAGATCGGTCGCCGTCGTGACACCGCAATTCACAGCGGATTTGGCGTAGGACAGCAGCGACGGGGTGCGGATACCGCCGAAGAAGGGATTGCCGGTCTGGCGGTAGGCCATGTATTTCGCCGCCATCTCCATCAATTCGCCGGTCGGCTTGCCCGCCTCATCCTTCAGCACGCCATAGACATTGGTGTCGGCGGTGATGCCGGCCATCTCGAGGATACGGCTGTTGACGTTCAGAAGATGGCCGTTCGAATGCAGGACCAGGATCGGCCGCGTGGTCGATATCTGGTCGAGATGCGTCACCGACACCCGTCCGCCATCGAAATAGATCGGGTCGAGTCCCCAGGCGAAGAGCGGCGTCTCGGCGTCGGGAAGCTTGGCTTCGGCGTCCTTCAGGCGGGCCATGACAGCCTCGATACTTGCGATGCCCGGCCAGCGCTGCCCGTCCGGATCCCAGCGGTCCTGAAAGCCGACATAGGTATAGTCCCAGATGCCGCCTTCCATCGCATGGGCATGGCCCTCGACAAAGCCCGGGGTCAGCACCTTGTCGGCAAAATCATCATTCAGCTCAAACGGACCCCAACCCGCCATTTCCTCTTTCGATCCGGCGGCAAGAATGCGGCCATCGCGCACGGCGACATGCGTTGCCAGTGGCCGTGATGGATTCATAGTGATGATGTTTTTTGCTGTGAAAACAGTGGTCTTCGTCATGTGAGGTCCCCAAGAAAATTCACGTTCAAACCTAGACCAAGCGGCGACGCCATGAAAGCGCAAACGCATCGCATGGCCTGGCTGGCATCGAGGCGCCTCGC
>RFZL01000044.1 GCA_009920665.1 Alphaproteobacteria bacterium
TGCACACCGTGTGCGCCGTGATGACCCGGGAATTTCTCGATTTCAGCAAGTCGGTCGGGAATGATCTGTCGACCCCGATGCCGCAATTCGGCTTTCCAGGCCTGAAAGATGGCGACAATTGGTGCCTGTGCGCCGGACGGTGGGAACAGGCGCGCGAGGCTGGCAAGGCACCGAAGGTGCGGTTGTTGGCGACCAACAGGGTGACGCTGGCGGTCTGCCGGATCGAGGATTTGAAAGCGCATGCCATCGACCTGCAATAGGCTGGCGTGATAGGATCGCCCATACCGAGGAGGACGGCATGCTGACGCTCGACCAGAAGGTCACACTTCACTGCACCGATACCGGCAAGGACGCGGCGGGAACAATCGTGCGGATTGCCGGCGGCCGGGTGGATGTGATGCTCGATGGGGGTGGCAATATCCTCATCCCGCTGTTCATGCAGAAGGCGGGACTCTATGTCGGATCGCAGTCAGGCCTCGAATTCGTGATGAAGACGTGATGAATATGTCACGATGAATATTTCAGGATGAGCATGTCGGGATGAATATGTCGGGCGACCAGCAGAAACAGGACAGCATGCCGGCCACCGGCCGCGCCGCGCCGTCGCGCTCGGCCGACCTGTCGGTCTGGCTGATCTGGGCGACAGTGATGCTGGTGGCGATCGCCATGCTGCCTTTTGCCGTGCGAAGCCAGGAAGTGGTGCGTGCCATCGCCAATCTGTGCGGATTGACGCTGAATTAGGGTGGCGCTCACGAAATGGGACCATGACGTCGCAGTCAGGTCAGTCTGCTTGCCTTTGCGCCGGGTTGCATTCTACGATGTAGATGTATTTCTCGAGGGCTTGATGTGATAATTCTCGACGGTGGGCTGGGACGTCAGCTAGAGGCTATGGGTGCGCCCTTCAGGCAGCCGGAATGGTCGGCGCTGGCTTTGATGGAAGCACCGCATTCGGTGCGAGACGCGCATGATGCCTTTATCGAGGCTGGCGCCGATGTGATCTCCACCAACACCTACGCCATCGTACCGTTCCATATCGGCGAGGAACGGTATGAAGCGCAATCCGAGGAATTGCTGACCCTGGCGGCAAAGCTGGCGCGTGATGCCGCCGACGCGGTGCCGCATTCCGTGCAGGTAGCCGCCAGCATCCCGCCGATGTTCGGCAGCTACAAGCCGGACGCCTTTGAAATCCAGGGCGCGCGCCGGATGATGCAGCATTTCCGGCGGTTTCTGGCGCCGGTCGCGGATATCTTCATCGGCGAGACGCTGAGTTCGGTCAGCGAGGTCACGACCTATCTCGACATGTTTGCCGATTGCGCGGCCGACCTGTGGGTGTCGGTCACGCTCGAGGATGTCGACCCGGTCGCCGACAAGCCCCGGCTCAGATCGGGTGAGCCGCTGTCGGAATTGTTGCTGTCGGTCGAGGGGCTGCGTTTTGACGCGCTGCTGTTCAATTGCAGCCAGCCCGAGGTGATGAATGATGCTGTCGCGATATCGCGCACCGAACTGGAGACCTTCTCCCGCCAGCATGGTGCCTCACGGCCGATGATCGGTGCCTATGCAAACGCCTTTCCGCTGATGGATGAGGATTATGAGGCGGCGAATGAAAACATCCATCAGCTTCGCAAGGATATCACCGCGGAGGCCTATCTTCGCTTCGCCCGTGAATGGGTCGATAGCGGGGCCGACATCATCGGCGGTTGCTGCGGGATTACCCCCGACCACATCCGCACCCTTGCCAAAACCCTCAAGGCACCGCCGCCTGTCGCGGCGCCCGATTACGCCTGACGGGATCGGGTCCCGATGTCGACTTCATTTCTCGAACACCCGCCGGTGCGGCAGGTTGCGGCCTGTCTTGCCGCGGCGGGGCATCCGCATGAGGTGATCGCGCTTGCCGATACCGCGCGAAGCGCTGGCGAGGCGGCGGCCGTTCTGGGTGTTGAGGTTGGCGCCATCGTCAAGACATTGATGTTTGTCGCCGGCAGTGACGAGGCGCCGGTGATCGCGCTGGTCGCTGGCGACCGGCAATGCGATGTGGCGGCGCTGGCGGCCTGTATCGGTGCGCCTGAGCCATGCCGCCGCCCGGATGCGGCGCGCGTCAAGGCGGTGACCGGCTATTCCATCGGCGGGGTCTCGCCCATCGGGCTGGCGGCGGATCTGCCGGTCTTTCTCGACAGTTCGCTGTTCAGGTTTGACACCGTATGGTCCGCCGCCGGACATCCGCATTGCGTGTTCCGGGCAACGCCGGCGGCGCTGCTTTCACTGACCGGGGCATGTCGGGAAGACAGCATCGCCGCAGGTGGCTAGACGCGCTTGAACGCGGTGCATCAGCGCCTATCTGTGATGAAGGGTAATTTCCGGGGGCGAACGAAACCTTGCCAGCCGGGCGGGCATCACAGTGAGGGCAGCATGAAACACGCAAAAGACTATCTATCCGAAGCAAATGCAGCGGTTCCGCGGATCAGCGCTGAAGAAGGCATGGCGATCCACAAGAAAGGCACCGCCGTCTTTATCGACGTTCGCGACAGCGGCGATGTCGCCAAAACCGGCACTATCGCGGGCGCGTTGCGGATTCCCCGCGGTTTTATCGAATTCGCCGCCGATGACACAACCGATTTTCATAATCCGGCGCTCCAGAAGGATAGCGAGGTTCTGGTTGTCTGTGCTGTTGGCGGCCAGGCGGCGCTTGCCGGCAAGACGTTGACCGAGATGGGTTACCGGAATGTCACCAATGTCGGCGGGATCTCCGACTGGATCGCTGCTGGCGGGGAAACGGAATCGTGACCCGTATCCGTCAGGACCGGACGCGCGCCGCGCGGCGGCCATCCCTGCTGCCATGGATGCTGGCCGCCGCCGCCATCATGCTGGCTCTCGCCATCGCGACCGGACAGGCGCGTGCCGCTGGTAGCGGTTCCAGCGCGTCGAGTGACTCCGGGTCAAGCTATGACAGCCCGACCATGTCGAAATCGATGCGCAAGGCCGCCTATCTGATCAAGAAAGAGGATTACACGGCCGCGCTGGTGCAGCTTGAAAGCGAAATCGCCGCTGATCCGGACAATGCCGACGCCTGGAACCTGACCGGTTTCGCCTCGCGCAAGCTTGGTGATTATGCACGATCCGAAGCGGCCTATGACCGCGCCCTTGCGATCAACCCGAAACATAAGGGCGCGCTGGAATACAAAGGCGAACTATATCTGACCCTCGGGAATCTGGAAGGCGCCGAGGCGCTGCTCGCCCGCCTCAGCAAGAGCTGCTATTTCAACTGCGCTGAAAGGAAACAGCTCGCCGCCGCAATCGAGGCCTACAAGAAGGCGAACTGATCCAGGCACTTGCCCGGGCGATCACCCGGGAAATCATCCGGGCACCCACATCGAAATAAAAAAAGGGAGGCTGGCGGCCTCCCTTTTCGTTTGATGGGTTGGATAAGCGCAAATTCAATGCGTCAGGCGCGACCGACGAGGCTGCTCTTCAATCCGCCCGCCACAGTTACACTCCCAAAACCGATCGAACTAGACATCAGATCACCTCCTTTACTTTGTTAAAACGATAGCCAGAGCGTAGGCGTGCCCGCGCGCAAAGTCACGCCCGGCCGCATACCGCGCGGCAATTTGTCCGTTATTTTCCCGCAAGGGATCAGCCGCCAAGCAAACCTCTGGCAAAGGTCACCGCCGCGTCAAGCTTGTCGCCAACCGCCGCGCCGACACTTGTGGCAACGCCGGTTGCCGTTTCCCCGACTGAAGAGGCGATATTGCCGGCATCCCCCGCGAGATCCTTCACCTTGCCATCGCCCAGATCTTCGGTGAGGTCGCGGGTGACATCGCCGACATTGGCGGTGGCGTTGGAAATGAAGGAGCCGGCATAGTCATAGAATTCGTAAAAGGTGTCACGAACCCGTTCCATGACGTTCTTGTTGGTGACGATCGTCTCTACCTGGTTTTCAACCTGATTTTCAACCTGGTTTTCAACGTCAGCCATATCCCGGCACCCCGCCCTATATCCGCGTCCGACCCTTGGTCTTCGCGTGACAGCCCCTACATAGGGGTTCTGTTGAATGCCCGCGCAACAAATGTTGGCCACGACCATGCGATATATAAAACGATTTACGAATATTGTCGCCTGCCTATGTGCGCCTATATGTGCGGCGGTGATGATGGAGATGGTGATGGCCCGGGCCGCACTCAGCGCCGATATGACAGCGCATGACTTCAGCTTCGAGAATATCGAGGGCGGACCACTGAATCTGGCGGACTATGCCGGCCAGCCGGTCCTGCTTGTGAACACCGCCTCGATGTGCGGTTTCACACCACAATATGAGGCGCTGCAGGCATTGTGGTCGCGCTATCGCGATCGCGGCCTTGTCGTGCTGGGGGTGCCAAGCGATGATTTTGGTGGCCAGGAATATGACAGTTCGGCCGAGATCAAACAGTTCTGCGAGATCAATTACGGCATTGATTTCCCGATGACGGAAAAGGTCTCGGTGAAGGGTGACGGCGCGCACCCCTATTACCGCTGGGTCGGTACGCAGGGGCGGTTGATGGTGCCACGCTGGAATTTCCACAAGCATCTGATTGACGGCGAGGGCCGGATCGTTGACTGGTTCGCCTCGACAACGGCGCCCGATTCCCGCAAGGTCGTCGACGCGATCGAACGGGTTCTCCCGCGCTGAGGTGGGCCTTTCGACGAGTTGAGCCAGGCCTGGCCACGGGCAAGGAGCTGCGGAGATGGAAGAATTTGCGCTGAGACGCACGCTGTCGGACGAGTTGCACGCCCGCGCCTTTCATGATTTCGAGGGCGCCGGACGGTTCATCCGCTATGTCTTCCTCACTGATGGCGACACCGGTGCGATCCTTGATTATGTCAACGCCTTTCTGGATGCCGCCGGGCGGGCGCCGATCCCCGCCGACAACAAGTTCCTGCGGCTTGACATGGATGGCTATGCGCTGCGCGTCGAGCAGCATACCGAATTCATGTCGGTCAGCTTCGTTGAAAAGGGCCACCGCCGCGCCACCGGCCTGCTTGCCGATGCCTTCGACCCTGGCATCACACATCTTCCGCTTGCCTGGGCGCGGGGCATTCCGGCTCCGGTCTTTCATGCCATCTGGCTGGAAATCGGTGGCAAGCCGCCACGCGGCCTGACGCCTGAAAGGATGACGGCGATCATGGACAGCCGCGCCATTGCCTCGAATCATTTCAGCAATGGCGATGCGCAGCTGCATTTCGCCTTCGACATCGACGCGGCGGGATTCTCGCGGATCGCACTGTTCAATCAGGGGATTTCACCAAACCGCATGGGCCGTGTCGTGCAGCGGGTTGTCGAGCTGGAAACCTACCGGCTTCTGGCGCTTCTCGGCTTTGCCGCGGTGCGTGACAACAGCAGGTCTCTTGGCAGCATCGAGCGCGCCGTCGGCAGCCTGACAACCGACATGGCGGCGCAGATCAAACAGGTTGACGGCCAGGTTCAGCAACTGCTGTCGGTTTTGTCGGCGCAGGCGGCCGATCTTGAGGAAATCTATTCGCGGACATCCTACAGGCTGGCCGCGACAAAGGCCTATGAGGCCATTCTGACAGACCGGATCGCCAGCCTGCAATTTACCCGGCTTGAGGGATTTCAGGGGGTGCGGGGCTTCCTCGGACGGCGGATGACGCCGGCGCTTGACAGCTGCCGGGCCTTTTCCGCGCGGCTGTCGCGCCTGTCCGAGCGCATCACAAGGGCCGGCGATCTGCTGCAGACGCAGACCGAGATGATCATCCAGCGCCAGAACCGCGACCTCCTGCGATCAATGAATGCCCGCGCGCGGCACCAGCTTCGGCTCCAGCAGACGGTGGAAAGACTGTCGATTGCCGCCGTCACCTATTACGGCGTCGGGCTTGTCGGCTATCTTGCCAAACCGTTGCCGCTTGATGAATGGCACCTCGACATCAATCTCGTGAAGGCCGCGGCGGTACCGGCCATCGCCTTTCTTGTGTGGCTTGCCATTCGCGGCGTGCGCGCCGGCCTTCACGACCGTGAGGACAGCTGATCGGCGCCGGACGGGGGAGGCAAGGCATGCCGGACGAGCAGACAACGCGACTGACCTTTCCGCAACCGGACGGCCACCATCTGGCGCAGCTGAATTTCGCCACCGCCAAAGCCGATCTCGATGATCCGGTGATGGCCGGGTTTGTCGATGCGCTGGCGGCGGTGAACGGCATTGCCGAGAAATCGCCGGGTTTTGTCTGGCGCCTCAAGGACAGGCAGGACGAGGCGGCTGCCATGGCCATTCTTGGCGGTCCGCGCGAAACCTTCACCCTGTCATTGTGGGAAAGTGCCGCCGATCTGGAATTCTTTGCCTGGAACACCGTTCATCGCCGGTTCATGAAAAACCGGCACAAATGGTTCCTGCGACCGGCGGCGCCGTTCCTTGTCATGTGGTGGGTGCCTGCCGGCGCAATCCCCACCTTCACCGACGCGCTGGCCCGACTTGCGCGGCTGCGGGATGAGGGACCTTCCGAGGCCGGTTTCGGCTGGGACAATCTGGACGGGATGCGCGCCTGGCAGACCGCCGGCGCACCTCCCTGCTGACCAGCTGTTTAGCTACCACCCCGGGTCCGCATGGCGTCGCACCAGGCCAGTGTCGCGCGGATATGCCAGTTCAGCTGCCGGTCATGGAACCCGACATGACCGCCGCCGCGTGTCACCACGATGGCGGTGCCATTGTCGCCAGTACGGGACGCCGGTTGCGCGAGGCAGGGGGCGACCGGCACCCAGGGATCGTTCGACCCGTGAAGAACCAGTGTCGGGATGGCGAGATCACCCATCCGCCGATGGATGCTGGTGGCGGCGTAATAGGCGGCGCTGTCCGGATAACCTGCCAGCGGCGCGGTCACCAGGTCGTCGAATTCATAGATGCTGCGCGCCGTGGCGGCGGCGGCGCGGTAATGCCCGTCCAGCCCCGGTGCGGTGGCTGCGATATCCTTCAGCCCGGCCAGCATGTAGCGAACATAGAGCGCGTTGCGGCGCGAACTGAATTGCCGCGCCGTCGCCACCATGTCGAGCGGCGTGCCGATGGTGACCAGCCCGGCGAGCCGCGCCGCCTGATGTGGGAAATCCAGCGCCATGTTGAGCGCCGCCGTGCCGCCAAGTGAATGCGCCATCATGAATAGCGGGGCGCCGGGATCATGCGCTGCGGCGGCGTCTATGAACGGGACCAGATCCGCCCCGGCCCCGGCATTGTAGGTGCCGCGCGCCAGGTCCCGGCCCGGCCCGGCACCGCGCATATTGACCCGCAACAGGCTGTAGCCGGCGGCAAGCACCTGCGGCACCAGCCACCAGATATGCTGCGCGTCCATACAGCCATTCAGGCCATGAACGGCGATCACGCACCCTCTGGACTTTGCCTGTGGCGGGTGGAAGGCGGCCAGCAGCCGGTCCCCGTCATCCAGATCGATCAGCACCTTGCGTGACGGTGGTGGCGGCGGCGCGTCCCGGCGCAGGAAATGTCGCATCGTCTGCAGATCGCCGCCAATCCAGGGCAGGGCCTCGCCGGCAAAGGGCGGGATCAGGTCACCGGCATCATTGCGAACAAACCCCATGCGGCGGGGCTCAATAGATGGTCATGTCGGCCACCGACAGGTCGGCCTGATGGTCGCGGCCATAGGCGACAATGCCGATGGAGATGATGTCCCGCACCGTCGGCGGCGCGTCGGTCAGCCCGTCCGAATGCCGGAAGGCGGCGAAGGGAAGGTCAATCTCCTGCCAGCCTGCCGAGGTCGGGAAGGTGGCGGCGAAATAATGCCAGGGCCGCCGGTTGGCCCGCGTGCGCAGATGCACATAATAGCTCTCGCCATTGCCGCGCACCCGCAACCGCAGACCGGCCGGATCAATGCCGCCATCGACAAGCGCGGCAAAGTCCACACCGGCACGGAACTGGATGAAGCCGCCATTATTGGCCGTGCTGACATTTCCGGTCATGCGGGCAAAGGCGGTGCCGTCCGCGTCCCGGTCGAATTGCAGGCCGCCGCGTGACACCCCGCCCATCACACCGTCGCTGACAAACCGCCAATGTGCGGCCATGTCGGGGGTCATCCTGAATGTGTGGGCTTCGCCTGCCATCGCCTGTCCATCCTGCCCCGCACCGCCCCATCCGGCTCCGCCCGGCAACATCATGCCGCCGCAGGCCAGAAGCGCAACAAGCGCCCATCCGGCAAGCCGCCGGGCCGGTGGTGAGGGAACATCGGTGATCATGGGGATGAGATGGGAAGACGGGGGGCTGCTGTAAAGTCTTGTCTGCGATGGTGGCAGTTTGGCAGGATATACGACATGACTGATATCTCCGGGACAACCCTGCCGCAGATCAAGGCGGTGCTTGATGCCTCCGGCCTCGACTACGAGGTGTGGCGCTGTGATGACCGGCTTGCCGATACGGCGGCCTTCTGCGCGCACTATAATGTGCCGCCGGCCAACTCGGTCAATGCCATCCTCGTGCGCTCGAAAACGGACCCGGCACAGATGGCACTGTGCATGGTGCCGGCGACGCACCGGCTCGATGTCAACAGGACGGTGCGCAAACGTCTTGGCGCGAAGAAGGCCTCCTTCGCCCCGCCGGAGGACACACGCGCCCTGACCGGCATGGAAATCGGCGGAGTCACGCCAATCGGCCTGCCACCGGGCCTGCCGGTCTGGGTCGAGGCCAGCGTGATGGCGCTCGACTATGTCATTCTCGGTGGCGGCAACCGGACCTCGAAGCTGAAAGTGCCACCGGAGATTTTTGATCATGTTCCCGGCTGTGAGATCATCGAGGGTCTGGCCAATCCGGCGTGAAAAATCCATCCTCTTTTGCCCGCGTCATCTTGACAGTGGCGCCAAAAACCGTTGCAGTCGAGGCATGACGACAGCCTGCGGTGACGGCCGGATGGTCGGCGGCGCACCGGGCTGAAAAGGGAGAGACAAATGCACAAACAACTGCTTTCGGTGGCCGTGGCGGCCACCATGACGCTGGCTGTCACCTCGGCGCATGCCGAAAAGTGGGACATGCCGATGGCCTATGCGGCCTCCAACTTCCATTCCGAGATGGGCGTGGTCTTTGCCGACAAGGTTCGTGATTATACGGGTGGCAAGATCGACATCACCATTCATGCTGGCGGGTCGCTGTTCAAGGGTGGCGAGATCAAGCGCGCCGTCCAGACCGGTCAGGCACCGATTGGTGAGCGTTTCATGTCGGCACACGCCAATGAGGCACCGCTTCTGGGGTGGGACAACCTGCCCTTCCTCGCCACAACCTATGAGGAGAATAACAAGCTGTGGGCGGCCGCCAAAGACAAGGTCAACGCCCAGCTGGACAGTCTGAACCTCGTCGCGCTCTATACCTGCCCATGGCCGGGCCAGGGCTTCTATTTCAAGAAGGAAGTCGCTTCGTCTGCCGATACGCAGGGTGTGAAGTTCCGGTCCTACAACGCGGCCACCGCCACCTTCGCCAAGGAACTCGGCATGACGCCGGTGCAGATCGAGGCGGCCGAGCTGTCGCAGGCGCTGGCGACGGGCGTGGCCGAATCCTTCATCTCGTCCGGCTCGACCGGCTATGACCGCAAGGTGTGGGAGCATCTGACCCACTACTACAAGGTGAATGCCTGGCTGCCGCGCAATTATGTGATCATCAACAAGGGCGTCTGGGGCGGCCTTGACGGCGACACCCGCGACGCATTGCAGAAGGCTGCTGACGAGACAGGCGCCGCCTGTGCCGCGAAATCGGCCGAGCTTGCCAACTGGTATTTCGAGCAGCTCGAGGCCAATGGCATGAAGGTCGAGGATGCCGGCCCGGCATTCCTGAAGGAGCTTCAGGACATTGGTGCGAAGATGCAGGCCGATTGGCTGGCATCGGTTGGCGCCGATGGCCAGGCGATCATTGACGCCTATAAGGCCATGTAGCCTGATCAGAATCCGCAGGCTCTCCCGCAGATGCGGGGGAGCCGTTTCATCTTGCCGAAAGTTCTTCTGAAGAATGTCGGACTGGTCCCCGATCCTGGGTCTGCCCCTGTGGGTATGGCTCTTTGTCATGCCAGCAGCCTTCGCGGTTCTGGCGCGGATGCAGCGGAACCGCATGCGCCCGGCGCTGGAACGCGTCTGGCGTTTGCTGGACCGGGTCTATCTTGCCTCGGGTGTTCTGGCCGCGATCTTCATGATGACGATCCTGATCCTGATCGTCTTCCAGATGGCGGCGCGCTGGAGTGGCATCACCTTTGAAGGGTCAACCGAGTTCGCCGGCTATGCGATGGCGGCGACCAGCTTTTTCGCGCTGGCGCATGCCTTTGGCCGGGGCGCGCATATCCGCGTGTCGATCCTGCTCAATCTGAACAGCTTCACCCGCATGTGGCTTGACGCGGCGGCGATGCTTGTCGCGGCTGTGATCGCCACCTATTTCGCCCGCTATGCGGTGAAGACGAATTTCCTGTCGGAAATGCTGAATGACCGGACACAGGGCCAGGACCAAATCCCGGAATGGTTCGTCACCTTCCTGTCGATGTTCGCCACCACACCAGACGGCTGGGTGGCGCTATGGCGCAGCAGCGGTGATGAATGGATCTATACGCCTGTCTGGGTACCGCAGATTCCGATGTCGATCGGCACCATATTGCTGGCGCTGGCGTTGTGGGATCACCTTGTCAGGCTGCTGGTGACGGACGAATCGGCGATCAGATCGGAGGTCGTCGAATGAACGAGCTTTACGCCACCGGCATTTTCCTGTTTGCGATGTTCGCCCTTCTCGGCGGGTCGGTCTGGGTCGGGCTGGCACTGGTTGGGGTGGCCTTTATCGGCATGGAGCTGTTCACCTCGCGGCCTGCCGGCGATGCGATGATCACCACCATCTGGACCGGCGCGTCGAGCTGGACGCTGACGGCGTTGCCGCTGTTCATCTGGATGGGGGAAATCCTGTATCGAACGCGCCTGTCCGAGGACATGTTCCGCGGCCTCGTGCCATGGATGCGCTGGCTGCCTGGCGGGCTGCTCCACACCAATATCGCCGGTTGCACGATCTTCGCGGCGGTGTCCGGGTCGTCGGCGGCGACGCTGACGACGGTTGGCAAGATGTCGATCCCGGAGCTTCGCCAGCGCGGCAACGCTTGGTCTGATGATCCCGCCCTCGCTGACGCTGATTGTCTATGGCGTGACGATCAATGAATCGATCACCAAGCTGTTCCTTGCCGGGGTGATTCCGGGGCTGGTTCTGGCCGGGCTGTTCATGACCTACATCATTGCCTGGCACTATGTCCGGCCTGCTGAACGGCCGAGCCCGGAGCCAACGATGACGGTCTCGCGGATGCTCTATGACAGCCGGTTCCTGCTGCCGGTCATGGGGCTTGTCTTCATCGTCATCGGGTCGATGTATTTCGGCTGGGCGACAGCGACCGAGGCGGCGGCCGTCGGCGTGATCGGCGCGCTGTCGCTGGCGGCGCTGCAACGGTCGCTGACATTTGATACATTTGTTGCCAGCCTGATGGGTGCGACCCGCACCTCGGCGATGATCGCACTGATCTTGATGGGGGCGTCCTTCCTGTCGCTGTCGATGGGCTTTACCGGCCTGCCACGGGCGCTGGCAGGCTGGATCGACAGCATGAACCTGTCACCGATCGTGCTGATCGCGGCGCTGACCGTCTTCTACATCATCCTCGGCATGTTCCTTGACGGCATCTCCTCGGTGGTGCTGACCATGGCCATTGTCGAGCCGATGATCCGGCAGGCCGGAATCGATGTGATCTGGTTTGGCGTGTTCGTGGTCGTTGTTGTCGAGATGGCGCAGGTGACGCCACCCATCGGGTTCAACCTGTTTGTCCTGCAGGGTATGACGAAGCACGAGATTTCCTATATCGCGCGCACAGCGATACCGATGGTGCTGCTGATGATCCTGATGGTTGTGATTCTCGTCATCTGGCCGGAACTGGCCACCTGGCTTCCCGAGAACACCCGTAAGGGACCACGCGTCTGACCGGCCCCGGCGGATCCGTGATGCCGACCCTCAGCCTTCTGCAGCTTGATACCGGCTTTCCCCGTATTGCCGGCGATGTCGGCAGCCCCGAGACATGGCGCGCGCGGCTGGAGCCGCATGTGATTGCCGGCCTGTCGGTGCGCAAGGTGATCACCACCGCACCGCAGGAAAGCGATGTTGCCGGCATCGAGTCGATTCTGGCGGATGTGCGCGGGGATGTGATCACCACCTCATGCGGCTTCCTCGGGATCTGGCAGGACCGGCTTGCCGGAGCTGCGCCAGCGCCGTTCATCGCCTCGTCGCTGGTCGGTCTGCCGGATCTGATGGGCCGGTACGGGCGGGATGAGCTTGCGATCCTCACCTTCGATGCCGCGACATTGAAGGCGCCGGCTTTCGGGCCGATGCTGAACGGCTTTGCCGGGCCGGTCATCGGCCTGTCGGCGACATCGCATCTGAAACAGGTGATTGCGGATGATCTGCCGGAACTTGATTCCGCGCGTGCCGAGTCGGAACTCATCGATCTGGTCGCTGGCCTGATGGCGCAAAGACCGCTTCGGGCGCTGGTCCTGGAATGCACAAATTTACCCCCTTACAAGGCGGCATTGAAAAAAAGGTTCGATATCGAGATTTTCGATGTCCTGACACAAATCCATTTGGTGAATCCTGATATCGTTGACCCGGCATTCCTTTAGGGATCAGCCCGGTTTTTGAGCGATCTATGCTGCGGCGCGCACCGTTGATTTCAGCGAAATCCCGGTGATCGACCTGGCGGCGATGAACACTCCCGAAGGCGAGGCCAAAGTCGCCGAGACACTTGTCAAAACCGCGTCCGAGATCGGCTTCTTCTATGTTTCGGGGCATGGTATCCCGCCGACGCTGTCCGCCCGGGCGATGGCGGCAAGCCGGGCGTTCTTCGCGCTTGACGAGGCGGCGAAGAGCGAAATCACCATTGACAGCCACCAGCGCGGCTGGATGGCGCAGGGGCTGGCCAACCTCGAAGGCGCGGCAACGCATGACGCCAAGGAGGTGTTCTTCTGGGGCCGCGAGGTGGCGCCGGATGATGCGGATGTGCTGGCCGGGCTGCCGCTTGTCCATCCGAACCAGTGGCCGGACCGCACGGCTCCGTTCCTTCGCGAGGGGATTCTTCCCTATTACGAGGCGGTGATGGCGCTGGGGCTGCGGATTCTGACCTGTCTGGCGAAGGGGCTTGGCGCAGATCCGGATATTTTTGTACGCGCCTATGACCGGCCGCTTGGCCGTGGACAGCTTGTCTATTATCCGGCGCTTGGCGAGGAAGATGTCGCCGCGCAGCGTTTCGGTGCCGCCGAACACAGCGATTTTGGCGTGTTGACGATCCTCAAGCAGGACAATCTTGGCGGGCTGCAGGTGCGCAACCGGTCCGATGAATGGATCGAGGCGATGCCGATCGAGGATACGTTTGTCTGCAATATTGGCGATCTGCTTGAACGCTGGACGAATGGCAGGCTGGTCTCGACGCCGCACCGGGTGCTGAACCGGTCCGGCAAGTCACGCTTTTCGATCCCGATCTTCTGTGATCCGTCAAGCGACGCCATGGTCGACCCGCGTGATTTCGATCCCGAGGCGGATATCAATATTCTTCCACCAATCGCCGCCGGGGCGTATATTGCGTCCAAGAACCGGCGGAATTTCAGCCATTACGAGACTGAAAGGAGTTGAGGCAAGGGCTGACCTCCGGTGTCCACGAGGCTGGGATCAAGGAGAGTTACCGTGCCAGACAAGCTTCCTACGACCGTCATCGGGTCATTTCCGAAGCCCGACTATCTGCCCATTCGCGACTGGTTCGATTCCGCGCGTGATCGCGGCACGATGAACGCGCCGGAGGTCACGCAAGGCTATTCGGCCTACAGCATGTCCGACAGCGACGAGGCGCTGTTCGTGCGGGCCGCCGAAGAGGTGATTGCGTTGCAGGTCGATGCCGGCATTGATGTGCCGACTGATGGCGAGGTGCGGCGCGAGAATTATATCCATTACCATTGCCGCCATGTCACCGGTTTCGATTTTGTGGATCTGGAACATCGGGTGCTTCGCGACGGTGCCTATGAGACCGATTTGCCGGCGATCAGGGACGATGTCAGCCATGATGGCGCGCCCTACAGTCCGCGTGATTTCAAGGCCAGCCAGTCGGTCAGCCGCAAGCCGGTCAAATTCACCCTGCCGGGGCCACTGACGATCATGGACACCACCGCCGATTGCCATTATCACGACCGGCCGCGTCTGGCGCGCGATCTGGCGGCGACGGTCAACCGGGAAATTCTGGCGCTAGTTGATGCCGGGTGCCAGTTCATCCAGCTCGATGAGCCGCTGTTCGCGCGGCAGGTCGAGGATGCGATGGAATTCGGGCTTGAAGGGATCGAGCGGTGTTTCCACAAGGTGCCGTCGCACGTTACCCGCGCGGTGCATATCTGCTGTGGCTATCCGGATCATCTTGATGACGAGGATTACAAGAAGGCCGACCCGTCAAGCTATCATCGGCTTGCCGGCGAGATGGATGGCCTGGCTTTCGATCAGGTGTCGATCGAGGATGCGCATTGCTGCAATGATCTGGCGCTTCTGGACCTGTTTGCCGCCAAGCAGGTGATTTTCGGGTCGGTTGCCGTCGCCCGCAGCCGCATCGAGAGCATCGAGGAGGTCATGACCCGTCTTCGTCAGGCGCTGGAGCATATCGACCGTGACAGGTTGGTGGTGGCACCTGATTGTGGGCTTGGCATGCTGACCCGCGAACTTGCCATCGCCAAGCTGAAGGTGATGTGTGCCGCTGCCGCCGAGGTGTGAGCCGCGACAGCCCACAAGGCCAGTGCCCGCCGGTCTGCGGCTTTTGCCAGCGGGCACTGACTGTGTTTTTGAAGGGGGACAGTGTCAGCCCGACGTCTTCCAGGGGCCGAAATCCTTGCCGGAATCGGCGAATTCATAGCCGATCAGCGGCTCGTCACCGACAACCCAGCCATCATGACCGGGCGCGAAATAATAGGCATCACCGGCCTCGGCGAGGATTTCTGTGCCATCATCATGGACGCACATCATCTTGCCCTGCAGGATCACGCCGACATGACCGGCCTGACAGCTGTCACCGCCAACCACGGGCTTGATGCATTCCGACCATTTCCAGCCGGGCTGCAACTCCAGCCTTGTCACGTTCACATTGCCGAGTTTCACAACTTCGGCATGTGTTTTTTCAGGTGATTTGACTTCATCGGCGTCGCTGAAGGATTTCTTGAACAGTTTTGGCATGTTGGTTTCCTCGTCTCTGAAATGATGTTCGTCTCTGAAAGGATGTTCAGGTGAATTCTGTAGGCACTTATAAATCAGATGCTAACATATAATCTGGCGTCTGTGCATGGCCGCTCCTGATCCGTTCCTGTCACTGATCCGGCCGGGCGGTGGAACCAGTCCCGGGAGTCCGGCACGGCAGTACTTCAATGGAGGGGCACATCATGGCAAAGGCATATCTTGTAGCGAATATCAGGGTGACGGATGCCGAGGCTTTCGCCTCGTTTTCCGGCATGGCTGGCCCGGCGATCCAGAAATATGGTGGCACGGTATTGGCCCGAGGTCCGGGGGCCGACAGACATGAAGGTAGCCTGACCGGCACCGTCATGATGATCGAATTCGCCAGCAAGGCGGCCGCTGAAACTTTCTATTTCAGCCCGGAATATCAGGCCGCAAAGGCGGTTCGCGAAGAGTGTTCGGACACTGACCTGATGATTATCGAGGGTGTGGAGGGCTGAACGGCCACGCGTCCCCCACATGACAGGCGCCCTGTGGTGGCGACACAGGCGCCGGGGTGATGGCGGCCGCGGGTTTGTGAATGCCCGACAAAATCATTGACAAAAATCCTTAAAATGTCTTAATTTCGACGCAGTGACGGAATAAGGATATTTTCAGGAATAGGGATATTTAATCGTGGTCGCCAATCTCAGCTCCAACGTGCTGTCCCCGTCCGAGCCGGAAACGACGCTCGGTGAACGATTGCAGAAGGCGCGCGAAAATGCCGGCCTGTCGATGGCCATGGCCTCGCATCTTGCCGGTGTGAAGCCGACGACCCTACGTGACTGGGAGCGCGACAGGAGTGCGCCACGGGTGAACAAGCTTGTCAATCTGGCCGGCATTCTGGGCGTCAGTCCGACGCATCTGATGGCCGAGGAGGGGCAGTCCGACAATCCGGTGGCAACCTCGCGAGGCCGACAGGAAAAGCTGCTCAACCAGCTGCGTGCCGAGATCAGTGACATCGAGGCGCAACAGAAAGAGTTGACTGCGCGTCTTGGCACCGCGGTGAAACTTCTCAAAAAACTGAAATAAATGGAGATCATCCGCAGGGAGAGGGGATCCCCCCCTGCGGGAAAGGTCACTTACTGGGCAACCGCCAGATTTGTGGCCGAGGTCTTGCCGTTCCGGCCGGTCTCAAGCTCGAATGTGACCTTCTGGCCTTCCTGAAGGTCGGTCAGGCCGGCGGCCTGGACGGCTGTGATGTGAACGAACACGTCCGAGGACTGGTCCTCCGGCTCGATGAATCCGTATCCTTTGGTGGCGTTAAACCACTTGACTGTCCCAACACTCATATTTCTCTCCTGTGAATGGGAATTAGGTAAGCCATTCAATTCTGGTGAGAAAATCGTGGAAACCGTTCTGCAACCGTGCAGAATAGGGTTTTCAATACAGGAATTTCGCAAAGTGTCCAGTCCTAAACGGCTTATTTAGGACGATTTCGGGGCATAATGGCGTGGGAAAGGGGGGAACAACCCGTTGATCCGGACGCCACCAGCGCCGATGCCGGCTCGTCATTTCAATCCTGCCATTTCCATTACATGACTCCAATCACATGATTCCAGTCACAAGAATCACCGCGGTATCGAAGGCGAGTGTGGCGATGAGCAGCGGTCCGACATTACGCATGAAGCTGAACAGGCGTGCGTTGATGGCCTGTAGGACCGGCGTCAGTCTTTCCGGCTATGGTTACGCCGGTACAGATGCCGGTGCCGCTTGAACCGGTTTGACCGGCAACGCTTTTTGTTGCCATAAGTCTGTTCGTCGACATAAGTCAGCTTGTTGCCATAAATCAGGGCCGGTCAATGTGATTGACCTGAATATCGGGAAAATCCGAATGTTGCTTCGCCTCTATCAAATGTTCGCACGGATCTTCAGGGTTCTGCCAAAAACCAGAAAGGTCAGACTTCATGATATGGAGGCGACCTTCTTTGTGCCCATAAATAATCATTATGTCTGCAATGACCTTGCTGATATCGAGCAGAAAAGAAGAGAGCCGGAGCTATATAGATGGCTGCGTGATTTGGATGACGGGGCGATATTTTTCGACGTTGGAACAAGCTATGGTCAGGAATCTGCGCTGGCGTCATCCCCGCCGGGCAAGCAAGTGCGCGTGTTTGGCTTTGATTGCGGCCTTTACCAAAGCCATTTCTGTGCCCTTAACAGGAAATTGAATGAAGACAGATATAAATTCACGTTCGCCGCAATTTCGGAAAGGTCAGGGGACCTGATAACCATAACGGCGAATTCGGATACGCATATTGCGGCGCTTCACAAGAAAAATGTTCCCTATGAATATGAGGTCATGACGCTGGCTCTGGATGACTTCGCACGCGCAAACGCGGTCATGCCGTCCCATTTGAAAATTGACGTCGATGGTGCCGAAGTCGGTGTGCTTAAGGGGGCCCGGGAAATCCTTGCGTCCGATGCGATCAAAGAGGTCTTTATCGAAGTGGACAAGGACAGTATGGCGGTCTTCGATATCATGGAATCGAACGGTTTCGAGGTCAGGTGGAAGATTCAGAAGGCAAACAATGTGGACGTGCTGTTTTCCAAGGTGTGACGCGGTAGGGCGCCGGCCTGAGATATCTTGCGCATGACAGCAGGGCGCGGAGTGGCGGCGTGGCCTGCCGGCAAATTTGCTGTTACCTTTCACATCATCCGTGGTGTGACGTCGACCGGGTCGGTCGCCGCCTCCCGATCGAGGGTCCGTTCCAATTGTCCTGAATGTGAGTGACCAAGATGGCAAAGCCCGCTGCCCTGATGAGCTATAACGTGTTCACCTTCCCGACCGAGGCGCAGATGCTCCTCCATATCAAGATCTGGGAGGTGCATTTTCCGGCCATGTTCGAGAAACTGCAAGCGAAGGGCTGCACGGCCTATTCCTATAATCAGATCTGGAACAGTCCCGGCACCTTCAAGACGTCCATCATGTATGAATATGAGAGTCCGGAAGCCTTCAGGGCCTGTCAGGAGGTCATGAAGGATTTCACGGCGCCATTGATGGATGAAATCAAATCCACCGGCGCGGTGATCGAGGCCAGTCGCAATGTCATCCGCCATTCAGCACGCGCCGACTGACCGGATGTTCGGCCCGGTGCCCCTAAATGGGCGCCCCTAAATGGGTGCCCCTAAATAGGCGTCCCGACCCTGCCGTTCTTTGCTGATCCGCCCGGTCGTCGTCCCGCCCTGTTGTCAGCCCACCTGCTGATGAACTTCAATGATGTTGCCTTCCGGATCATGGAAGAAAATCTGATGCCATTCGGCGGCAAAGGCGGTGCCGTAATCGGCGAAGGCGATATCATTGTCACGAAGATGCTGCTTGAAGGCTTCGATGTCGTCCGTGCGAAAGGCGATATGGCCCCGTTCGACCGGATTGATATGCTGACCGTTCCTTGCGGCGACATCCAGATCGCGTTCGGCAAGATGCATCTGCATGCTGCCTTCGGTGGCGAATTTGATGTTGCCGGCATAGCCCGCATCCTTGCTGGCGGTCGTGCGCGGAAAATTCTGCGGAGCGATCGGCTCCATCTTCAGGATCTTGATGTAGAAGCCTTGCAAGGCTTCGACGTCCCTTGATACGTAATTGATGTGATGAAATTCGAGTTTCAAAGCGAAGTCTCCATAGACCGATGGGCCGGATGCTGTCTCCATCCTGCATCAACCGCGCGGTTTCATCCACCCGCCACCCGGGTTTTGCCAGTGTCACGGTTTCGGGGCCTGTTCAGCACCGGCCCTTCATCGGCGCGCTGCGTGGTCAGATCGGCCTCGCGCCGGGTGATCGGGATGCCCAGAGTGACGTAAGCGACCGGTTCCGGTTTCCCGGACAGGCGGTTGGTCTTCATCATATGTCCTGACCAAGTTGTTTCGACACCTCGATGAAGCGCGCGACAATGCGCTCGCGCTGAATATGACGGCCGTCCCTGACCATGTGGCGACCAGCGCTCCAGACATCGGTAACGCAACTGCGCCCGTGCCCGGTAAAGACAAGGCTGTCCAGAACCGCATCGCCCGACCGGTTGCACAGGAACTCGTTGTCGGTCGAAACAGCCATCAGATCGGCGATTTTTCCTTCAGCAATCTGGCCGGAAGAACGTCCGGCCGCCTGCGCCCCGGCCGATGTGGCGGCGTCGAAGAGATAGCGGCCAGTCGAGCGGTCGGGGGTTGCCATGGCGGCGCGACTGAGATCACGCAGGCGCTGGGAATAATCCAGCGTCGCAAGCTCCTCCCAGAGCGCGATGTGAATGTTGCTGTCCGAGCCGACTCCGAAACGGCCGCCGGAATTGCGAAAGGCGATACCGTTGAAGATGCCGTCGCCAAGGCTGGACTCGGTGATCGGGCACAGACCCGCAACAGCCCCGCTCGCGGCCAGCCCGCCTGTTTCGGTGTCGGTCATTTGCGTGCAATGGATGAGGCACCAGTCGGGACCGACGTCGGCGTTCGCAAGGAGCCATTCCACCGGGCGCGCGCCATGATAGGCCCGGACTTCCGTGACCTCGGCCACCTGTTCGGCGAGGTGCATATGGATCGGGCCATCAGGACAGATCTCGCGAATACGGGCCAGGGCCTCGGGCGTGACAGCGCGCAGGGAATGCGGCGCAATGCCGATGGTGTGATCCTCAGGCCCCTTCGAGATGGCTGTGGCGCTTTCGTCGTGCAGCCTGCCGAACAGGTCCCAGTCGCAGCCAAATCGTCTTTGACCGCCCTGAAGCGCGCGTTCATCGCAGCCACCCTGCATGTAGAGAACAGGCAACAGCGTCAGACCCATACCGGTGTTCTGCGCAGCCGCGACGATGCGTTCGGCCATTTCGGATAGATTGTGATAGGGTGCCCCGCCAATATCGTGATGCAGGTAATGGAACTCCGCCACAGCGCCATAACCGGTTTCCAGCATTTCCATGAAAACCAGCTCGGCGATGGCCTGGACCTGCGTGGGCGTCAGCCGGTCGAGAAAGCGGTACATCAATTGCCGCCAGGTCCAGAAACTGTCGCTGGGGTCGGGGCCGCGGGTTTCGGTCAGTCCGGCCATGGCGCGCTGGAAGGCATGGCTGTGCAGATTGACCGGCGCCGGCAGCAGCAGGTCAACCGACCGATGCCCGCCCCCCTTGTCATCGGAGATCCGCCTGATGCGTCCGTCGGCAATTTCAACGCAGAGATCATAAGCCCAGCCATCTGGTGTCAGCGCCTGACGGGCATGGATTTTCGACACGAATGATCTCCATTTGGTCGCAGCCGGAAAAATAAGTAACTACAAAATATTATTATGCAAAATATTATTATGAAGGTGTTGTCACAAGCAGGGAGTGTGGCACGCTGTCCGTGGATGATGTCGAATATGCTGACGGGAAGGATGCCGCCGCCATGGCCAGTGCCGGACTGCGCCGGACATGATAGTAGATGCCAGCCCTGTCCATCACATGATGAGGGGCAGATATGTTTCTCACTCTGTACATCACCAATCACCTGCAAACACACAATATGCCTGCAATTCAGTTGGTTGGGACATGATGTACATGAAGGAATGATGCTGGTGGAGAACGTATGTTCCCGATATAGGCACTGACATGCACTGATATATGAGCAATACCACCAGTCTACGTATCAGCAGGTCACTGTCAACAGGCACATCCTGTACGTCAGTTTGTGCGTCAGTCCGTGCTTATCGTTATCAGTACAGGGAATCTGGGCATTGAGATGCCACACATAAATCTTCTGGTAATGGAACGGACCTACTTCAGATACATGTAGCTACAGCATGGGTAGGCATGGGCCAC
>RFZL01000045.1 GCA_009920665.1 Alphaproteobacteria bacterium
GGCCATCAGGCCGGTCAGCCACAGCATCATGAAGCGCGCCGCCTCATCGGGCCAGGGAAGCGCGTTGTTCAGCACATAGCGGCAGAACACCTGCAGCAGAATCACCGCGACCATGATGGCGATGGCGCCGATCGACAGCCACCGCCCAATACGTCCGGCCACATCATTGAGCCATTGCAAAGGCTGCAGGATGATCAACAGCGCCGCCATCAGATCCCGGAATCCCTTCTGGCGCGCCGTGGCCCTGTCATGTGATGATGATTCAAATCCAAATCCAATCCCTCGCCGACCTGCTAGGCCACCTCATGTCCAAGGACGATGGTGTATATCTCATACCAGGTCTGTCGGTCGATATTGATCTTGGCAGCAGCCCCGAATTGCGCGATCCGGTCCAGGCTGTTGGTGCCCATCACCGGCATGATCCGGGCCGGATGCGCCAGCAGCCAGGCCACGACAAGCGACGTCACGTCGCTGTCATGCCGCGCGGCGATCGCCGCCAGCCTGTCATGGATGGCTTTGTTTTCCGGGGTGAACAGCGCCCCGCCGGCAAGCGGTGACCAGGCCATCGGCGGAATGCCGTGACGCTGCAGGAAGGCGATATCACCATTGGTGAAGGGATGATGCGCCAGGACGCTGATCTCGATCTGGTTGGTGACAAGCCGGGTTGTCATCGCCGATTGCAGCAGCTCCCAATCCCAGGGACGGAAGTTCGAGACACCGACACTCCGCACCTTGCCCGATGCCACCAGATCATCAAGGGTCGCGCCGGTCTCGTGATGATCCATCAGCGGGTCCGGCCGGTGGATCAGCAACAGGTCGATTGTCTCGATCCCCATCAGGCGCAGGCTGTCCTCGACCGACTGCGTGATATGCGCCCGGCCGGTGTCATAATATTTCACCCGCGCCGCTTCATGCCGGCCGACCGGCGCGACGATGCCGCATTTCGTGACAATCTCGATCCTGTCCTTCAGCGCCGGGGCGGCGCGAAGCGCGGCGCCGAGAATTTCCTCGGCCATGTAGCCGCCATAGATATCGGCCTGGTCCATGGTGGTGATACCCTGCGCAAGACAGGACTCGATCTTCGCCTCGACATGCGCCGGCGAGGTGTCGGCATCATCACCAAGTCGCCACATGCCATAGACAATGCGGGACAGCGACACATCATCGCTCAGGGTCACACGTTCCATCAGGCTCTCTCTCCCACACCAAGCGGTGTCGCCGGTGTCGTGTCCGGCACACGCCCATATGCATGCGGCAGCGAACAGGTTTTCAATTCCGGCAATACAAGCTTGCCGATGTAATCGCATTCGTCCAGATGCGGATAGCCGGAAAAGATGAAGCTTCGCATGCCCATCTTCTGATAGGCCTCGATCTCGGACAGGATCTGGTCCGCGGACCCGACAAGCGCGGCGCCGCATCCCGACCGCGCGCGGCCCACACCGGTCCACAGATGCGGCTCGATGAAGCCCTCCATATCGGCAAGTTCGCGGTTGCGGGCCTGGCGCGCCACGCCGAGTGACGTGCTGTCGAGGGCGCGGTCGCGGATGGCGCGGCCGGCCTCGTCATCCAGCTGCGAGACAAGCTCCTCGGCATATTCGCGCGCCTCGGCCTCGGTCTCGCGAACGATCATATGGACACGGAGCCCGTAATCCAGCGTCCGGCCATGCGCCGCCGCCCGTTCATTGACCGTTGTCATCCGGGCGGCCAGCTCCTCGCGCGTCTCCGGCCACATCAGATAGACATCGCAATGCTGCGCGCACAGCTCGACCGCGGCCGGTGAATAACCGCCGAAATACAACAACGGCCCCCCATTCTGCTGATAGGGGCGGGCCGGATCGGTGGTCAGCCCGGCAAACCGGTAGATCTCGCCCTGATGGTTGATCTCGTCCTGCGTCCATGCCTGTTTCAGGATTTCCACCACCTCGCGCGAGCGCTGATAGCGATAGGCGCTGTCTTCGGTCTGGCCGGGGAAATCGGAGCTGATGATGTTGATTGTCAGCCGGCCCTCCAGCATGTGATCCAGCGTCGCGATGGTCCGCGCCAGCATGATCGGCTGCATCTCGCCGCACCGGACCGCCGCCAGCAGATTCATCCGGTCGGTGATCGGCGCACAGCCGGCAACAAAGGACAGCGTGTCCTGACCCACCTGATAGGAGGACGGACACAGGATATTGCGGAACCCGTTCGCCTCTGAACGTTTCACGATTTCCGAACAATGCGCCCAGCTTGACCGCAGATCACCGTTCGGCACGCCAAGGTGCTGGAAATCATCCGAACAGAGCGCGGAAAAGAAACTGACCTCCGCCGCGTCAAGGTCAGGGCTGGTGATGGGAACAATCGTCATGGCTTACCTCTTGTCACGACCCATGGAACCATCTATTGAAAGATTAATCAATGGTGTATCAATTTGACATGATGTCCGATCAATCCATCCCTGTCGAACAGGGCGCGCTACCGGTCTATATCCAGATTGCCGAGCTTGTGGCGCGGCAGATCGAGGCTGGCCTGCTGGCCGAGGGACAGCGTCTGCCCCCCGAGCGCGAGATGGCGAGGCAGCATGGCGTCGCCGTGGGCACATTGCGCAAGTCGCTGGCGCGCCTGACGGCGCTGGGCCATCTCGAACGGCGTCAGGGGTCCGGCAACTATATCCGCCGGGCCGATGGCGCGGCCTCGCTCTATTCCCTGTTCAGGCTCGAACGACCTGATGGTGGCGGGCTACCATCGGCGCGTCTGCTGTCATTTGACCGGATGTGCAAGCCGGCCGACCTGCCGGCCTTTGGCACGGATGAAAACGGCTATCGCTTTCGCCGCCTGCGCTTTCTTGACAATATCCCGGTGGCGATCGAGGAGATATGGCTCGACGGGGCCGCCGCCAGCGACATCGACCCGGCACGGGTGTCACAATCGCTGTACCAGTTCTACCGCGAGGAGCTTGGCCTGTGGATCACGCGCACCGAGGACCGCGTGGCGGTGGCGCCGCTTCCCGACTGGACGGTGGATCAATTTCCATTGCCGGCGGGATCGACCGTCGGCTATGTGGAGAGATATGGCTGGTCGCAGCATGACCGGCGGGTTGAATACTCGCGAAACTGGTTCGATCCCACTACCGCCCGCTTCATCGCGCGGCAGGGCCGGACAGGGACCGTAACATAGTCGACGGATCGTAATCGACAGGACATCACAGGAACAGGATCGGGTATTATGACAATTCATTACGGTGTGATCGGCTGCGGCATGATGGGACGCGAGCATCTGGCGAATATCGCGCTGATGGAGGATGCCGTTGCCAGCGTCATTTACGAACCCGACCCCGACATGGCGGCAGCGGCCGTCGCCGTCGCGCCGCAAGCCAGCCTCGCCGGGAATGTTGACGCGCTGCTGGCGCATGACCGGCTGGACTGTATTCTGATCGCCAGCCCGAACCATTGCCACACCGACCAGCTGCGGATGATCGCCAACAAGGTCAGCCTGCCGGTCCTGGTCGAAAAGCCGCTCTTCACCGACCCCGATGACCTTGCCGCCCTCACGCGGTTCCGAGAGGATTATCAGGCCCCGGTCTGGGTGGCGATGGAATATCGCTACATGCCGCCAATGCAGCGTTTTCTTGACCGGGTTGTGGCGGCGACAGGCGGCATCCGGATGCTCAGCATCGTCGAGCATCGCTATCCCTTCCTTGAGAAGATCGGCAACTGGAACAGGTTCAACGCGAATTCCGGTGGCACCTTTGTCGAGAAATGTTGCCATTTCTTTGATCTCATGCGGTTGATCATCGGCAGCAATCCGGTGCGGGTCATGGCCACTGGCGGGCAGGAGGTGAACCATCTCGACGAACGCTATGATGGCGCGACGCCCGATATATGGGATTGCGGCTATGTCATCGTCGATTTCGCGAACGGCGCGCGGGCGATGCTGGAGCTGTCGATGTTCGCCGAGGGATCGGAATTTCAGGAAATGGTCCATGCCGTCGGCGCGGACGGCAAGATCGAGGTCCGGATCCCCGGCCCGGCCAGATTCTGGTCCGGCCCCGAGGACCGGCGCCCGGTTCCGCATATTGTCGAGAGCCCCCGTCACCCCTGCGCGCCGGTTATGACCGAGGTGCCGGTGGATGCGGCCATTCTCGCGGCGGGCGACCATAACGGGTCGACCTATCATCAGCATCTGAAGTTTCTTGATGTGGTGCGCGGCAAAGGACAGGTCGAGGTCGGGCTTGATGACGGGATCTGGGCGGTGCGGATGGGCCAGGCGGCACAGGAATCAGCCCGCACCGGCATGGCGGTGACACTGTAGGCCGGTCACAAACCCGGCATGCGGCTTGAGGGCTGTAGCGCGGATGCCTATCTCCCATGTGAAACCGATGGAGACTTCACATGCTGCTCGACACCCCGATCTGCGATTTCGGCTGGAAGGCGCCGGCCTTCACCCTGTCCGACCCGGACGGCACCAGCCACAGCCTTGACAGGCTGATGGGCGGGAACGGCCTTCTCGTCGCTTTCATCTGCAATCACTGCCCCTATGTGAAAGCCGTGATCGACCGGCTGGTCACCGACGCGGCGGCGCTGCGCGCGGATGGCATCAACACCGTCGCCATCATGCCCAATGATTACACGACCCATCCCGATGACAGCCCGCCCAACATGCGCGATTTCGCGGCCCGGCACGGGTTCGGCTTTCCCTATCTTGTCGATGAGTCACAGCAGGTCGCCCACGCCTGGGGTGCCATCTGCACGCCCGATTTCTTTGGCCTGAATGCGAAAGGCGAGCTGCAATATCGCGGCCGGCTGGACGATGCCGCGCGCGGCGATGCCGGCAACCGCACGGCCGAAATGCTGACGGCGATGCGCCAGGTCGCGCGGACCGGCACCGGCCCGGCCGAGCAGACCCCGTCGATGGGATGCTCGATCAAGTGGCGGTAGCCTAGCTGCAATTTTCCCGCGCCGTCCTGGTAAAAGCGTCTACAGATACTCCGGGAAATCGGCATCCTCGATAAAGGTCTGCCTTCCGACAGCGCGGATCGTCTCGATGGCGTCCTCGTCAAGCCACGGGGCCGTCGCCGCCGCCAGCGAGGGGCGTTCACAAACCCGCCGGTACCAGCCGGTGACGCGCGGGAAACGCGATTCCCACAACCGGTCCAGCCCGATGCAGTCGAGCCGGAAGAAATAGGCGGTGACGAGCGCATCGGCGAGCCCGTAGTCGGCCCCCATCAGCCAGTCATGATCGGCGAGCGACTCCTCCATTTCGGCGCACATGCGCTGCAGCCGTGACAGCGCCACCGGCACATAGTCGGATTGCGCACCGTTCTCCATCAGGTCGAGCGTCTTGCGAACCCTGATCTTGTCCGGCATCGCATCCCAGCGCGCCTGCAGTTCCTCCGGCGATTTTGCCAGCAGCATCTGCCGCTGGTAACTGGAGAAGGTCAGCGTGTTGACACTGTCATGATATTCCAGCGTGTTCAGCCCCCAGATGCGGGTGCGCGCCTGCGCCACCGGGTCGGCCGGCAGCAACCTGTTATGCGTCGACAACCCGTCCAGATACTCGCTGATCACGCTCGATTCGCGAATCAGCATCCCGTCATGGTCCAGCACCGGCACGATCGCACGCGGATTGACCTTCAGGAAATCGGGATGGAACTGCTCGCCTTTCGGCAGGTCGATATGCCGCCCCTCCCATTCCAGCGCCTTTTCCGCCAGCACGATCCGCACCTTGATGGAGCAGACGGAATTCGCCCCGTGATAGAGAACAAGCATGTCATGACCCCGCGCCGGAAAAGCCCGACTCTAGCCATACCGCCAGACGGCGGCAACACCCGGTGCTTTTACCCGGTGATTTTACCCAATGATTTTATTCTGGCCGAGCCGGACGCGGCTGACCTACTGTAAAATTTCGGAGCCGGGGCAACCCGGCAGCGCGGTCAGGGAGATTTCACATGCGCAATGTTACCGCCGACAATATCACCGATGTATTCATGCAATATTTCGGGCCGGATACCGACCCGCGCATGCGCGAGATCATGCAAAGCCTTGCCACGCATCTCCATGCCTTCGCCAGGGATGTGAATCTGACCCATGCCGAATGGCAGCGAGGCATCGAATTTCTCGAGGCGGCCGGCCGCGTTTCTGACGAGACACGGCATGAATTCGTCCTGCTGTCGGATGTGTTGGGACTGTCGTCGCTTGTCGACATGCTGCATTCCAGTGCCGCGGGGACATCCTCCAGCGTGCTGGGGCCGTTCCACATCTCCGGCTCGCCTCCGCTGCCGTTCGGCGGCGATATGAAGCGCCATTACGAGGGCGAGGTGTTGCTGGCCCGCGGCACCGTGACCGACACCGCCGGCAACCCGATCGAGGGGGCCGAGATCGATATCTGGCAGACCGCCCCGAACGGGCTCTATTCCAGCCAGGATGAAGAGCAGGACACATTTTCCTTCCACGGCATCCAGACCACTGCCGCCGATGGCCGGTACGGCTTCACCACCGTGAAGCCGGTCAGCTACACTGTCCCCACCGACGGGCCTGTCGGCGATATCCTGCGGGCCACAGGGCGCCACCCCTGGCGGCCGTCGCATCTGCATTACATCGTCAAGGCGCCGGGGTTCCGGCCACTGGTGACCGAGATTTTCCCTGACGATGATCCCTATCTGGATGAGGATACGGTGTTCGGTGTACGCGGCGATCTGGTCATGAAATACGAACCGCACCCGGCTGACGCATTTCCCGAAGGCTACGCGCTGAGCGGCACCGTTACCGAGCCATTCCTGCTGGCCGAATTCGATCTGCGGCTTGTCCCGCTTGGCTGACCTGTCACAGCAGACTTGCACAACGCCGAATCCCCGGCCAACATGCTACCGAGGTGATGCCTGCAGTGAACAGGTGCGCCACAACAGACTGTCCGGCCAGATCCGGACGCTCAAGGGAGGAACCCATGTCGAAGATTTTTGCAGTGGCGGGAGCCGCCGCCATCCTTGGCCTTGCCGTCACGGCGCAGGCCCAGGTCAATCTGACTGCCGAAACGGCCTCGCCGGGAAGCGCACCGGGTGTATCGGTCATCTCGCTTTCCGAAGTTGCCGCGAAATACAATGTCGCCGATATCCAGGTCACCACCGGCCAGACGCTGACCAATTCGGTGCAGAACGTCGCCGAGGGCAAGTCCGACATCGCGGCGGCGCCGTTCGTGCTGCCGTTCCTGATGTCGCGGGCGGTCGGTCCCTATGCCAAGGTTGGCAAGGAAAAGGGCGCCGAGCTGACCGGCAATCTTCGGGTGCTCTATACCTATCGGATCGCCTGCCAGTCGCTCTATGCCTATGACAGCAGCAATTTCCCGGGCTATGACGGCATCAAGGGCGCGCGCATCTTCAACGGCCCGCCTCGTGGCGCGGCGCTGACCAACGCGCGGGACCTCGTGCGTCTGGTCACCGGCCTTGAGGACAAGAAGGATTATACCGGCATCCAGGTGAACTGGGGTCAGGCCGTGAAGACCATCCAGGACGGCTCGGCAAACGCCTTTGTTCTGCCGGTCAGCTTCCCGGACGGCCGGATGACAGCCGCCATGGCGTCGGGCGACATGACCATGTGGTCGATGCCGATGGAGGCCTTCAATGGCGAGGCCTTTGGCAAATTCACCAAGCGCCCAGGCACTGTCGCCGTGACACTGCCGATCTCCGAAATGGGTTGGAAGAGCGGCGTGACAGTGAAATCCGAGGATGACAATTTCCGCTGTCCCGGCACGGTTGGCGGCGAGATCGTCAACGCCTCGATGGATTTCGACACCGCCAAGGCGCTGACCAGGGCGTTTCTTGACGGCCTCAAGGAGGTCTATCACGCGAAGGCGCCGTTCATGCTGAATTCCTGGCATGGCGAGACCGATGTCGCACTGACCGACATGTGCGGCCTGAATCCGCTGAAGTACCACCCCGGTGCCGTGGCGGCCTGGGAGGAAGCTGGTCACACCATTCCGGCCTGCGCCAGGTAAAGCCGGCCAACATTGCGGCGCCGGCATTTCTGCCGGCGCCTTTTTTAGTGTACGGGATCCCAGCGCATGACCGAAAACAGCCAGACGCCAACAGCCGAACCGGATTTCGGCCTGAAACTTGTTTACTGGCTGACGGTGGCGATGGTCATCATCGGGCTGATCAACATGACGCCGGGCATTCCGGGGTATGATGATCTTGCCGAAAGCCTGACCGGAATACAGGGCGCGACATTCCGCAAATTCCCCTTTGAGTGGTTTTATCCTTCGTTTTTCGCGCTGATGATGTTGATCGTCGCGCTGAAACATTCGATGTGGCGAAGCTGGGCCGAAGCGTCGCGCTGGCGACGGCGGTTCGGGCTGTTCATGGATATCGCGCTGGTGTTGATGGCTGCCACCATCTCGGTGACCTATTTCGTCGAAATCGAGGCCATTTGCCTGATCGACCAGATCACCGGTGACCGCGCGCGCCTGATCGAGGAGAGCCTGAAGGCCGAACGGGAGCTTGCCGAGCTTCTGGGAATGGAGCCGCCAACCACCATCGACGACCCGAAATGCGTCAACAATACCGGCGGCTGGCTGGTGCTGATCGCCGGTCTCGCGATCATCGTGTTCCTGTCCTACAACATCAAGGTCTGGGGCCTGCCGCTTGTTCTGGTGGCGATCCTGATCGCGGCCTACACCATCATCACCGTTCTTGTCTGGTATGTCCACGGACCGGACGACATCAATAAATATCTGATGACCAAGCTTGCCGGCGAGCCGCGCATGCTGGCCGACGGACGGCCGCGGGTGCATGACATTCTGGTGAATAATTCCTCCGGTCTGCTCGGCCGGTTCATGGACATCATCCTGAACACCATCTTCCCGTATCTTGTCCTGGGCTCGCTGTTCGGCAGTTCGGCCGGCGGCCGCTCGCTGATCAAGCTCGCCTTCCGCTGGACGCGACATCTTCGCGGCGGGCCGGCGCATGCTGCCGTCGTGTCATCAGCCATGTTCGGAACCATTTCCGGCGGCCCGATCGTCAATGTCCTGTCGACCGGCGTGCTGACGATTCCCATGATGTTGAAACGCGGCTTCTCCAAGGTCTTTGCCGGCGGTGTCGAGGCCGCCGCCTCGTCAGGCGGGTCGGTGATGCCACCGGTGATGGGGGTCGCGGCCTTTGTCCTCGCCTCGCTGACCAGTGTTCCCTATTCGGATGTCATCGTGGCGGCGGCGATCCCGGCGCTGGCCTATTTCTTCTGCCTGTTCCTGTCGGTCATCTTCCAGTCACGCAAGCAGGACATCCGGGCCATTGGCAAGCTGACCGACGATATGCGCCTCGACCGGCAGGACATGCTGAATCTGGTGATGATCTTCGGTCCCATCCTGCTGATCCTGTTGCTACTGCTGACGAAGAAGGAAGCTGTCGGGTGCGGCATGTTCGGCGCCATGATGGGTGCCGAGAGGATCATCACCGAGGCCGGTTGCCGGGTGACCAGCTATTCCTGGATTCAGGAACTGGTCCGCAACGCCGCCGGTGACGCCGGCAGCGCCGGATGGTACGCGGTCATCCTGCTGCTGGGTCTGCTGTTCGTCGATCCGGAAGTGCGGGCGCGGCCGATGAAGGTTGTCGACGCGCTGTCGAATGCCGGCATTCTGATCTCGACCCTCTATCTGATGTTCCTCGCCGTCTCGATCATCGATTTCTGTCTGCAGTTCACCGGCCTGCCGACCTTCATCTCGCTCGATGTTCTTGGCTGGCTGCAGGCGCTCGACCTTGGCCAGGGCGGATCGACAGCCTTCCAGCTGATCGCCCTGCTGCTGACCATGCTGATGGCGATTCTTCTTGGCATGGGCATGCCGGCGGTGCCGGCCTATATCAATGTCGCGCTGCTTCTCGGGCCGGTTCTGGCCGGCCTCGGGATCTCGCTCTTCACCGCGCATATGTTCATTTTCTACTTCGCCGTCGCCAGCGCGATCACGCCGCCGGTGGCGCTTGCCGCCTTCGCCGCCGCCAGCATCACCAAGGCCGAACCCATGGCGACAGGCTTCTCGGCGGTGAAGTCGGGGATCGTGATGTTCGTCATCCCCTTTGTCTTCGCGCTCTATCCGGAGATTCTGCTGATCGATGATGCGGTGATCGATGCCGCCGCCTCGGCCTCCGGCGCCATTGTCTATCTCGACGGGTATGACGGCACGATCAATATACCGGCGCTGGTGCTTGTGCTGGGACGGCTTGTGCTGGCGCTCTATCTTGTCTCCAGCGCGCTGGCCCGCTTTGACCGGCGGCAGCTTGGTCTTGGCGAGGTGGCCGTCAGGCTGGGTCTCGCCATCCTGCTGATGACACGCTACGAGTTCGTCTATATCAGCGCGGCGATTGCCGCCGGCGGCGTGATCGCCTTCCATGCGATGCGCCGCCCGGCCGCCGCCTGACCCGCTTTTCCCTAGCGGCCGTGAGCGCGGTTATAGCCGTTGACCGGTGCCGGTTGCCAGTCGCCAAGCGCCCCGGCCTGCGGCGTGAAAATCTCGACCAGCAACGGATGGCAGCTGGCGATGTCGCTTGAATGCGTCGTCGAACAGTCACCCCCCGGACAGGCGGACAGCGCGCCGACAAGATCAATCTCGGCGAAGAATTCGATATGATCACCCGGGCGGACCGGGCTGGCTTTCATGAAATACTGGCCGGTATCACGGGTGAAGCCGGTGCACATGAACACATTCATCACGTCATGCACCTGCATCTCGATCTCCTCGATGGGGCGGCCGGTGTGGCCCGCCAGCGCCCGGGACAGGTTCGAATGGCAGCAATAATGATAGTGATCGCCTGACAGCAAATGATGCGTATAGGGATCGCAACGCGTGCCGATGACGTCATGCACCGAACCGCCGAACTGATCAATCCCGTACCAGTTCAGGCTGTCCTCGATGATCGTCGCCATCGGCCGCAGGAACGGCAGGCAGGACCATAGCCTTTCGCCGGTGGTGACATGCGTTCCATGGATGGCGCGGGTCTTGCCGGAAAAGAACGTCTCGTCAAGATTGCCGGCATGCCACAGATTGAGATCGCCGACCTGCGGCCCCTCGACCGAGCTGATCCGGAAGAACCCGCCTGCCGGCACCTCGAAACATGACGCGTCACGCGGTGCCACCCGCACCTCGCCGATCTTGCGCGCGCCGGCACGCGCCGCCCGGTAGAGATCGAGGTCGGGCGGCGGCAAACTGTCATTCGGATAGCAGATGACCGGTTCGACGGCACGGCGCGCGGCCGCGTCCTCAGGCATGTTCGCGCTGGTCTGTGTCATGTCATGTCCCTTGCGTTCAGCTTGCATTCCGCGCGATCTGGCGCGCCATCAGCCCCAGCATCGACAGGCCGAGGCGCGATGCCATCAGCGCCCCCTGCCCATTGACGTCACGCGACGGCATCAGTTCAACCATATTGAACCCGCAGATCGGCGCGCGGGCCGCGATCGCCTCGAAAATTTCCATCATCTGCCAGTAATCGAGGCCTCCCTGCGCCGCGCCGATGACAGCCGGCATCACCGCCGGGTCGAGGCTGTCGACATCAAGCGCGACATAGACAGGGACGCCCTCGGGAAGATCGGCGACAGCGCGTTCGATGCCGCCGGGCGCGCGAAGCCGGCGCATGGTGTGAAAAGCGACACCGTAATCAAGCGCCGCCTCGACATCCTGCTTGCGGGCCGAACCGATGCCGCGCGCCGCCAGCTGCACAATATTGCCGACATGCGCCATTTCGCTGGCGCGCCGCATGTTGCTGGACAGGCCCTGCGTCTCGCCGCCAACCTCGTCACGCCAGTCGATATGCGCGTCAATCTGCAGGATCGAGATCGGCCCGCCTGCAAAGCCGCAATAGGATTCCAGCACCGGAACAGGCACCGAATCATCGCCGCCAAGAACAAAGGGCGTCGTGCCGGCATCCAGCATGGTGGTGATGGTCTCGCGGATAAGGCGACGGTTTCCGGCGGTGATTTCGGGCGCGGCGTCGGCAACGACATCCAGATTGCCAAGATCGGCGGCCCGCACACCCGCCGGGATCACGCCGGATGACGGGGTGATATCAAACAGGTCGAAATCATGATGATCAAGGATTGCCGGCCAACTGCGCTCGGTGCGAATGGCATCCGGCGCATCATGGCAGTATGACCCGACAGGATAGGGAGTCGCCGACCCGATCCCGATGACTCCGATATCCACACCCGCCAGCGCATCGGGCTCGACGCGCGGCAGATTCAGCCATCCGCCTACCGTTTCGCCCCCGAACAGATCACCCATCGACGCTGTCTTGCTCATATGCTTCCTCCACACACCGGATTGCCATGGCTGACGGTTGCTGTTTCCCCGGCAAGGCTGGCCCAGCCGGGGCATCGGGATCAACAGGATTCTTCACATTCATGCTTCTTATCAGGCTGCCGGCCCATCGCTCTCACCCGTCGCCATGCCCCGGCAGAAGCAGGATGAGGTGATGTCCCGGTCGGCAAGCCGGCGCACCGCGTCAAGCTCGTCGGCGATCCTGCCAGCCCGCTCGTCACCAAGAATTCGCCAGCATTCATGAAGCCCGTGAAGCGCCCATATATTGCCGCGGTTCTGGCGGCTGACAGGAAGGCTGTCATCAAGGCCAAGGTCGATCCGGTATAGCTGCGCCGCCTCGGCCACGCGCCCCTGCTCCAGTAACAGCGCGCCAAGCGCGTGGCGCGGCGGATGCATCCAAGCACGCGGCTCGTTATAGCCAAGCCTGTCCTCGGCGGCGGCGGCGCGGCGCAACAGGTCGAAACCCATCTCCACCTCGCCGGCGTGATAGGCCATTTCTCCCCGCATCATCAGATCGGCGATTTCGAGGATGGCTTCCGCCGGATTGTTGAAAAAGGCATATTCCGCCGGCACCGCCGCCCGCGCATCCACGAACGCCTCGGCGGCCTGCCGCGCCCCTTCGGTCCGGCCAAGCGCGGCACTGGCCACCGCCCGCGCATAATGGTGCATCGCCCAGGATACCGGCCAGCATGCCGGATCGCCGGTGAACGGCGTATCCAGAACCGTCTGCCAGCGCCCGAACCGGATATCGACATGCCCGATGGTCGACCGGTATCCCTCCAGCGTCATCATCACATGCGTTGTTGGCGGGGTGACCGGCACATCGTCGAGAAGATCCGCCATCACCGCCGCGCCCCGTGTCGCATCGCCGAAATGACCGATCTGCATGCCGGCAAACATCAGCATATGCGCATCATGGCACAGCAGGGTCCGGTAGAAGGGCGCCCGAGACAGGCTGGGGCGGAATGCCTCGTCAGTGGCGACAGCACGGCGACTGCACCGCGCGGCGCCGTCAAAATCGCCAAGAAGCGCATAGATATGCGCCGGCATATGCTGCAGATGGCCGGCATCACGCGCTGCCAGCTCTTCAAGACGCCGCGCCGACGCCAGTGCCCGCTCAGGGTATGGCGACATCTCTTGGGTGTGAATATCGTAATGCAGCAGCCCGACATGATCCGCCCCGTCACCGGCCAGCGCATCATCAAGCGCGGCATGAATGACGGCGGCGCGGCCGGCCGGGTTGGGAAGCCGTGAATCAACATCATAGATTGCCCAGGGGGTCAGCATGATCTGCGATTCGACGAACAGTGCCACCACATCCGGATCATCACCGAAGCCGTCATACACCGGAACCATGGCATCGGCATAGGCGCGTTCCCAGGCGGCGAGTTCATCATCGGACGGCACATACGGTGACGGGAACCGCGCTGCCAGCGCACCGACCAGCCCTTGCACGACAGGCGGAGCAGCCTCGCACCGCCGCAGGGCATGCTGGACGGCCGCATGGCATGCCGGCAGGGCGCGCGCTTTCTCGGCGGGCGTGAACCAGTCCCAGGGCATGTTCATGAAAGGACCGTCGGCGATGGCGAGCCCCCACCATGCAAGCGCCAGATCATCATCCTCGGCCGCTGCCGCGCGGAAGCAATGGGCCGCCTCCTCATGGTTGAAGGCATAGAGCCAGCCGAAACCCCGCGCGCACCATTCCACAGCCGCATCATTACCGGAAAGAAACCCCGGCCGATGCGCCACGCTCCGAAAGGGATAATCCTGCGGGTCCATCTTCATGATGACAGGCTAATGCAGCATGGGCTCGCTTGGAAAGTTGCTTTCAGCCTGTTGTTTTCGGCTTTCGGAGGCGCGCCACGAAATCACGGTGGAAGGCAATATATCCCGGGTCGAGATGCCGCAGCCTGTCCCGCATCAGCTGATGAAGTCGTGGCAGCGCATGGAACGGCACCGCCGGAAAGCTGTGATGTTCGGCGTGGAAGGGCATATTCCAGGCCAGCCAGCGGACCGGCGCCAGTGTCAGCAAGGTGCGGGTATTGGCCAGCATGTTGCCGGTGCCCTCGTCGCATCCGGCATGCTCAGCCAGAAGATAGGCGCGCAGGAATGGCTGGCCGACAAGAAGTGGCAGGACAAGGCCTGTCCACAGCCAGCCCTGCCAGGCCAGCAACGGCAGGATCATGGCATGCCCGGCCAGCATCCACCGCGCCTCGCGGATGATCGCGGCGCGGCGCTGTGACGGCACGTACCCGTCCCGCCGCTGTGCCAGCGCATTGCCAACGAAGACCCGCAAATTGCCACTCCAGAACGGAACGCCGCTCAGATACAGGGCATATTCGCCGACATTGCGTGGCTTCGGCGTCGCCAGTTCCGGATCGCGGAGAGGGTTCTGCGTGTGGCGGTGATGATCCTGATGGAAATAGAAGAACCAGCCCGGCCCGATCAGCAGCAGCATGCCGGCGCCGCGCCCGACAAGCCGGTTGAGCCAGCGGCTGCGGAAAGCCGTGCCGTGGCTGCATTCATGCATCGCGGTGAACAGGAACACCATCGCGATCCCTTGCCCAAGCAGCGCCGCCGCCGCGACCATCCCGTCCTGCGTCATGGACAGCCACAGACAGACCCCGATCAGTGCCAGATGCCCGGCAAGCTGGACCAGTCCACGCGCGTCGGAGCGCCTGGTCAGTTGCTGTTTCTCGGCAGTCGACAGACGGCGCAGCACATCGCGGTGCGTTGTGGCGGCGCCTGACATGACTACCCCCCTTCACGACCGGTGATGGTGACAAGGCCTGCCGCCGGATCGACGCCCAGATTGTCGCCGGTGCGGATCAGCCTGGTGACATCGCCATCGGCGAAACGGTCACACATCGCCATGTTCGCCAGCGCGGCGCCCTGTGCCAGGATGGTGTTGGCGGCATTCAGCAACAGCGCTTTCGGCGCCATATCGCGCGACACCATTTCATGCAGCATCCAGGCCGTCGCGACGCCGCCCTTGGCGGTGTTCAGCACCAGAATCACATCTCGGTAACTTTGCCCAAATAGCTTGTGCTGCGGTCGCGAGAACACGCCATTGACCCGGTCAAGATCATAGCGGGCCGAAAAATTGTCATCCGCGACAAGCGCCACCCCTTGCACCGCCGGCCCTATGCCGACATGGCAGGCCAGCCTGATTGTCATGCGGGCCTCCTGTCGATCACCGTGCCGGCTTCTGCAGAAGCGACGCAGTCCTCCATGCTGGCCAATGCCGGGCGATAGCCATAGCCGCCAAGGATATTGACGATCTTCGCCGAATTGCTGAGAAGCCGTGACCAGCCATTGGCTTCGGCGATCTCGCGGGCATATTGCTGATAGAAACAGGTGCCGGTCAGAACGGTGCCGCCGAAACTCTCGATATCCTCGATATAGCCAAGCTGGCGCGCATCGCCATAGACCTGGGCCGGCGTGCAGACAATCATGTCGGTGCTCGCGGCACGGCTGCGACCCCGGCACAGCGCCGCAACCCGCGCCATTTCAACAAGGCTGAGCTGCGGCGCGGCAAAGACGACAACATCGACCGGCTCGCCGGCGGCGCCAAATGGCGCGCCAAGGTCATTCACATCTTCCGCCGTGACACGCCGCGCCGGCAGCCCGGCACCATCGACATCGGCAAGATCGCGGCATTCCGGCGTCACGCCGACGATGTGGAACAGCGGTGTCGACCCCCAGCTTGCCATGGCGGCACCGAAATGCTTGATCTCGTCGGATGTCGGCGCGCCGTCGATCCCCTCGATCACCGGCACCTCCCAATAGCTTCCCGCCATCCGCCCGATGGTGGCGCCAAGCACCCCCCATTGCATCAGGTCTTGCGGCCGGTCATCGACGACAAAGCGGCAGGTGGCGCGGCGGTTCTGATCCAGATGCAGCCCATAGCGCGGCGTGCGGCCGGTCAGCCCGGCGGCAAGCGCCGATGGCCCGCCCTCGAAATTGGAGCGGGCACCACAGACGGAATTCGAATAGATCACGACGCCGGTATCACCATAGGCGACATGGTCGCCATAGAGCGGCGGCATGATCGTCTGGTAGTTGATACAGGTGTCGGTCATCATGATCCCCATGGCCCGGCAGGCGGCGGTGAAGCGGCGCTCAAGATTGGCCATCGCCTCAGTCTGGCCAAGCGGCAGGTAATACGACAGGTCGACACCGCGCGGGTCGGTGATCATCGGGATGGCGACGGAACCACCATCAGCGGCAAGCCTCTCGACAAATGCAACGCCGGCCTCGCCAAGTGATTCCGGATCGGCCATCATATGCGCCTGGCTGACCGGCACCATGTCGGCGGCGTCGAACATCCGGCCGACCTGCATCTGATGCTCGATCGCCCATTGGCAGGACGGACCCATCTCGCCGGCCAGCATCGCCTGTTCCCGATCGTCAAGTTTCATCTTGTCTCCGTTCCGCCTCGCAAGGTGACTTTAGGGGGCTATCCCCGATTTTGACAACAACCGCTCACAACTATCAAGAAATGGTGATTTTCCATCAGATTCGGCCTGCCGGGGACAAAAAGAGACGAAGTTGGCTTTCGATTTAATCATGAATCCAATTAGACTTTGCGGGAGTGCGTGTGAAAATGCACTGGAAAACACTTGGAGGAATTCCATCATGAAAAGAATCTTGTCTGTATTCGGGGTCGCTGCCGCAGCGCTCTCGTTCAACGTGTCGGTCGCGCAGGCTGACGGCCACTGTGGGGATGTCAGCATTGGCGCTATGGGTTGGGCCTCAGGGGAAGCCTTTACCGCCGTAGCCACCTTTGTTCTTCAAGAAGGTTATGGATGCACTGTGAAGGTCGTACCGACAGACACGATCCCGGCTGTGACATCACTCGCCGAGAACGGTCAGCCTGACATTGTGCCAGAGGTATGGCGCAACTCGGCACCGGTCTATGGCGAGCTGGAATCCGCCGGCAAGGTGATTACAGCATCAGACATCTTCGCCAATGGCGGTGAAGAAGGTTGGTGGGTTCCAACCTGGCTGGTCGAGAAGCATCCTGAGCTGGCGACGATTGATGGCATTCTGGCGAATCCGGACAAGGTTGGCGGCATGTTTCACAACTGTCCGGTTGGATGGGGCTGCCGTGTCGTGAATGACAATCTGAAGGTTGTCCATCAGCTCGAAGCCAATGGCATCGAAGTCTTTGATCATGGCTCGGGTGCCAATCTTGGCGCCTCTATTGCCTCGGCCTTCGCCGACAATGAGCCATGGTTCGGTTATTACTGGGGCCCGACCGCTGTTCTTGGCAAATACAAGATGACGAAGGTCGATATCGGCGCCATCAAACCCGACCAGCATGCGATTAACCAGAAGGCAGATGCTGATCCAGCAAAGATTGGCGTTTCCGGGTTCCCGTCGGCACCGGTGCTGAATGCAATGACTGCCGACTTTGCCGCTCGTGAGCCAGCGGTCGCAGAATTCATCAAAAACATGTCCTACCCCAACGATGTCGTCAGCACGATGCTGTACTGGGCCGAGGAGAATGGCGCGTCAGCGGATGAGGTCGCGGCCTGGGTCCTGACCAACCATCGCGACATGGTTCTGTCATGGGTCAATGACAATGCCAGAAAGAAGCTAGAGGCACTTCTCTAAGTTCCCAGACCCACCAATTCGAGCGGGCACGTCACAAGAACGTGCCCGTCTCTCGAATTAGCCATCGCGATGTCAATTTGGAGATAGCACGATGTCGACCTTTTCAAGTGCTTTCGATCTGGTCGGGCTTCGCGAATGGTGCGATGCCGGCAAGACCAAATCCCTGATGTCGCTTCGCCAGCTCACCGCCTTCGTCGCCGCCTGTTTCGCGTTTTTCCTCTTCACCGACCATTACGGCTATGCTGTGCAGACATTGTCGATCATCTTTGTCTGCACCGTGCTGTGTGCCATTCTCGGCGTGCCGACCGGCATCCTGATGTCGAAGAACGATACGGCGCAGCGGGTCATCACGCCGGTTCTGGACATGCTGCAGACACTGCCGACCTTTGTCTATCTCATCCCGCTGATCTTCCTGTTCAAGATCACCGAGCCAAAGCTCTATGGTCTTGCCATCATCCTCTATTCCATCGTGCCGGTGATCCGGCTGACGAATCTCGGTATCCGGCTGGTTGACCGTGATGTCATCGAGGCGGCGAACGCCTATGGCATGACGGCGCGGCAGAAGCTCATGCAGGTGGAGATCCCGCTGGCACTGCCGAATATCATGGCCGGAATCAACCAGACCATCATGATGAGCCTGGCCATGGTCGTGATCGCCTCGCTGGTATCGGCGCCGGGACTCGGCACGCTGGTGCTTGACGGGATCAACAATCTGCGGCTTGGCGTCGGCTTTGTCGCCGGCTTCGGGATCGTCCTTCTCGCCGTTATTCTCGACCGGGTATCAAAGGCGGCACTGGCCCGGGTTGATGAATCACGCAAGATCTAGACGGGAGTGACGTCGTGACCACTGCAGACAAGCCAGTCAAGATTGCCGTGCGCAATCTCTACAAGATTTTTGGTGATGATCCGGCGTCGGTCCTGCCGATGTTGTCGGATGGCATTGACAAGGCCGATATCCAGCGCCGCACCGGCCATGTCATCGGTCTGAACAACATCAATGTCGATATCAAGGCTGGACTGATCACCGTGATCATGGGGCTGTCCGGGTCCGGCAAATCGACGCTGATCCGCCATCTCAACCGCCTGATCGAACCGACGGCCGGCGAGATCGAGATGGATGGCGATGACATCATGGCCTATGACAGCGGGCGGCTTCGCGCCCTGCGACAGACAAAGATGTCGATGGTGTTTCAGAAATTCGCCCTTCTGCCGCATCGCACGGTACTGCAGAACACGATGCTGGCACCGGAGATTCGCGGTGAAAACGGCAGCGCCTCGACCGAGGAAGCCATCAAATGGATCCGGCGCGTCGGGCTCGAAGGCAATGAGGATGCCTTCCCGCACCAGCTGTCAGGCGGCATGCAGCAGCGTGTCGGGCTGGCGCGGGCGCTGACTTCGAATGCCGAAATCATGCTGATGGACGAGGCCTTCTCCGCGCTCGACCCGCTGATCCGCACATCGATGCAGGACCTTCTTCTCGAGCTTCAGCAGGATCTTCACAAGACCATTGTCTTCATCACTCACGATCTCGACGAGGCGTTGAAGCTTGCCGACCATCTTGTCATCCTGAAGGACGGCTTCATTGTGCAGCAGGGCGAACCGCAGCATATCCTGCTGAACCCGAGCGACCCCTATATCGAGGAGTTCGTCAGCGACATCAACCGCGCCCGCGTTTTGAAGGTCCGGTCGATCATGGGTGATCACAAACGCACCAAACCAAGCCATGGCGAGGTCGATGCCGGCATGTCGCTGGAAAGTCTGATCGCCCATGCCGAGGGCGATATCGATCGCAGCTTCGCCGTGCATGAGGATGGCGCGCGCGTCGGCACGATCACCATGAAGGCTGTTTTCAAGGCGCTGGTGCGTTACGATCTTGGCGGCAACGGCCACATCAACGGGGCCGGATGAACGGCCGTATAAGCGGGACAACTCGGAATGCACAAGAACTATATCGCCGGTGAATGGATTGCCGCGGACAATGCCGTTGAAAACCGCAACCCGTCGGACATCACAGATCTGATCGGCACCTATGCGCAGGCCGACACCGGCCAGCTGGACCGCGCCCTAGACAGCGCCCGCGCCGCGCAGAAACAATGGCAGGCGACCGGCCTCGAGGCCAGGCAGACCGCGCTGATGCAGATCGGCAACGCGTTGATGGCGCGGGCCGACGAACTTGGCGAGCTCCTCAGCCGCGAGGAAGGCAAGCCGCGCGCCGAAGGCCGGGGTGAGGTCTATCGTGCCGGCCAGTTCTTCACCTATTACGCGGCCGAGGTGCTGCGCCAGATCGGCGACAATGCGGATTCGGTCCGCCCCGGGATCGAGATCGACGTGCGGCGCGACCCGGTCGGCATTGTCGCTGTCATCAGCCCGTGGAATTTTCCCACCGCCACCGCCGTCTGGAAGATCGCGCCGGCGCTGGCTTTCGGCAATGCCGTGATCTGGAAGCCGGCCAATCTGGTGCCGGCCTCGGCCGTCGCGGTGACCGAAATCATCGCCGGGGCCGGGCTTCCTGCCGGGCTGTTCAACCTTGTCATGGGATCGGGCGCGACCATCGGCGATGCGCTTGTCTCGCACCCGGCGGTGAACGCCATCACCTTTACCGGGTCGGTCGAGACCGGCCGCCGGATCGCCGCCGCCGCCATCGGCAACATGCCGCGGATGCAGATGGAGATGGGATCGAAGAACGCGCTTGTCGTGATGGATGACGCCGACCTCGATCTGGCGGTGGCCTGCGCGGTGAACGGCGCATTCGGCGGCACCGGCCAGAAATGCACCGCCTCGTCGCGGCTGATTGTGCATGGCGCGGTCCATGACGCGTTCGTGGAAAAGCTGGTCGCCGCGACGCGCGCGCTGACGGTTGGCCACGCGCTGGAGGATGGCACGCAGATCGGCCCGGTTGTCAGCGAAGGCCAGCTTGCCGAGAACCTTGATTATGTCGCGCTGGCACGGCGTGAGGGCGGCGAGATCCTGTGCGGCGGCGACCGCCTCGATCTGGCGCATGACGGTTTCTATATGGCGCCCTGCATTGTCGCCGGCACCGGCAATGACTGGCGGATCAACCGCGAGGAGATGTTCGCCCCCATCGCCTGT
>RFZL01000046.1 GCA_009920665.1 Alphaproteobacteria bacterium
AGATGTTCTCGCCGCCCGAGATGATGACATCCTTCAGCCGGTCCTTGATCTGGATATAGCCGTTCTCGTGCCATACCGCGGCATCGCCGGAAAAGAACCAGCCATCGCGAAGCGATTCGGCAGTCGCCGCCTCGTTCCGGTAATAGCCTTTCATCACCGCATTACCGCGCAGCACGATCTCGCCCTGCGTCTCGCCATCGCGCGGCACCATCTCGCCGGTATCGGTGTTCATCACCGCCGCGCCCTCATGCATCGGGAAGGCGACACCCTGCCAGCTCTGCAGGTCGGCCTGTTCATCGAACGACAGCTCCTCCCACTCCTCGCGCCAGACACATTGCGTGACATGACCATAGGTTTCGGTCAGGCCGTAGACCTGCATCACCTCGAAATCCATCTCGGCCATCTTCTGCAGGATCGCGGCCGGTGGCGGGGCCCCGGCGGTGAAGGCCTTGACCCGGTAATCCAGCTTCGGGCGCATCGCCTCGGGCGCGTTCACAAGCAGGCTGAGCACGATCGGCGCGCCACCGAAATGCGTCACCCGGTGCATGCCAATCGCGCCGAAGATCGCGGCGGCGCTGATCTCGCGGATCAGCACGATGGTGCCGGCCATCATCGTCATCGTCCAGGCATGGCACCAGCCATTGCAGTGGAACATCGGCACGATATAGAGATAGGTCGGATGCTGCGGCAACTGCCATCCGGTGGCGGTGCCCATGCTCATCAGATAGGCGCCGCGGTGATGATAGACGACCCCCTTCGGACGGCCGGAAGTGCCGGAGGTGTAGTTCAGCGCCAGCGCCTGCCATTCATCGGCCGGCATCTGCCAGTCGAAGTCAGGGTCGCCGGTGGCCAGGAAACTCTCATAATCCTCATCGGCAAGCGGCGGCAGATCACCCATCGCCGGGTCGCAGATGTCGATCACGCGGATGCGGGCCCGCACCTCGGGATCCAGCGAATCAAGCGCCGCGCCCACTGTCGGGGCAAAGGCGGTATCGGCGATCAGCACCCGGCAATCGCCATGTTCGAGGATATAGGCGATGGTCTCTGCCTCGAGGCGGGTATTGATCGCATTCAGCACACAGCCGGCCATCGGCACACCGGAATGCGCCTCGAACATTTCCGGCGTGTTCGCCGCGATCACCGATACGGTGTCGCCAAGTCCATAGCCGGCCGCTGTCAGCGCCGATGCGAGGCGGCGCATGCGGGCATAGCTCTCGGCCCATGTATAACGCCGCTCGCCATAGATCACGGCGGTGCGATCAGGGAACAGATCGGCCGTTCGGGAGATGAAGCTGAGCGGTGACAGCGGCACGAAATTGGCATCGTTCCGCGGCATGGATTCGTAATGCTGCCTCATGAAAATCTCCCTCGGATCAGCCATGCGGGACAGGACACGACATTCGATGCCCCACATCCCTGCCCGTATGATGACGGCAACATGAAGGCTGTCAAGCCGCCCGGCAGGTCAGGCTCCGAGTTCCACCGCCACGGCACCGGCAAGCGCCGCATTGTCGATGATCAGGCGCTTGTTGGCGGCAAGACTGCGGCCCTTTGATCGCCGTGCGATTTCTGCCAGCAACCAGGGTGTCGCCGCGGCGCCGGCCGGGGCGTCATTGATACAGGCGGCGATCCAGCCCTCGATCTCGTCAATCCCGATCGCCAGCGCCGGATCGACCGGGTTGCAGATCAGCACCGCCCCGCCAATGCCAAGCCGGGTGCGCGCGCGGATGATGGCGGCAAGCTCAGCCGGGCTGTCAGCACGGCAATCAACAGCCAGCCCGCTATGCCGCGCCCAGAATGCCGGCATCTCGTCGCTCCGGTAGCCGACAAGCGTCACCCCCATCGTCTCCAGCACCTCACGCGTGCGTGGCAGGTCGAGGATCACCTTGGGGCCGGAACAGACCACCGCCACCGGCGTATGCGCCAGCTCGAACAGGTCGGCGGAGACATCCATGCTGGCCTCGCCGCCACGATGCACCCCGCCAATGCCGCCGGTGGCAAAGACGCCGATGCCGGCGCGTTCAGCCAGGATCATCGTCGCCGACACGGTTGTCGCGCCAAGCGCCGGCGCGCCCGCAACACCGGACAGCGCAATGGCCAGATCACGTCGTGACAGCTTTGCAACACCGTCGGCCGTTGCCAGCCGGTGCATCTCAGACCCGGCAAGCCCGACATGCGCCATCCCGTCAAGCACTGCCATTGTTGCCGGCAGCGCCCCGGCGGCGCGGACAGCCGCCTCGGACGCCCGGGCAACCTCTATATTCTCCGGGTATGGCAGGCCGTGGCTGATCAGGGTCGATTCCAGGGCGACCAGCGGCCGGCCGTCGCGGCGCGCGGCGGTGACCTCATCGGACATCCGGAAGGGGAAATCGGGCTGGTCCGCCATCTTCATGTCTCCGTCCGCGTCCCGGCCGCGTGATCGGCCCCGGCCGCCAGCGCCGCGTCAAGCCGTCTCGCCAGCGCCATATCAGTCCGGTCCTCAAGGTCGAAGAATAGCCGCGCCGCCATCACGTCGCCAGCCCCGTTCGCGTTCACCAGGCGAATTCGCGGCGGGCACGCCGTCACCACTTCGCCGCCTGATGCCAGCGCCGCCATATCCGCACCGTCACTGACAAGAACAATACCGTTGCCACGCAGGCCCGCGGCAAGCGCCGACGCCATCCGGTCCACCGGTCCCGCCTCGCCACACAGCGCCGCTGCCTCGCCAGCATTCAGCACCAGCGCATCAAGCGATGGCAGCACGGCCGCCACCCGGCCGACCTTGGCGATCGAGGTGCCGGCGGCAAACAGTGACCGCGCCGCGCCGCATTCGGTGGCGATGGCGACAATCGTGTCGACCGGGAAATTCGCGTCGAGAATGAGCGGGCCAGACGCCCCGGCAAGTCCGGGCCGGATCGCGGATGCCGGCACCGCCTCATAAAGTGTCATCGCCGCCGCCCCGATCAGCAGCTCGCCATCCGGCGCGAGCAGCGCGGTATATCCGGGTGGGTCACCGGCCAGCGGGGCCAGCCACGGATCGATCCCAGCATCGGCAAGCCGTGCCTCGATCGCCGCAATATTGTCTGGCGGCTGTGCCGAAACCAGCCGTACCGACGCGCCAAACCCGGCAAGCTGACAGCCGATGTTCGTCGCGACACCACCAAGCCGTTCGATGGCACTGGCCGGGTTGGTCCGGCCGGGCTGCGGCGGCGCGCTAAGACGCAGCTGCCGGTCGATATGACAGCCGCCACAGACGGTGAAATGCACCCGATCTGCCACCACCCGCTACACCCCATGTCCCCGCAACCGCCAGGCCCGCCACTGGATAACCGCGACAATGGCAGATCCGACACCCATGATCAAAATCGCCCAGAACCAGGCATCCATCGAGGCCTCGCCGCCACCAAGATCAAGCATCATCCCGACCGCCGGCCCGCCAAGCGCACCACCGGAGAAGCCAACCATCGAATGCACGGCCAGAAGCGCGCCGCGTTCATGCGCCGGTGCCGCCGCCACCGTGCCAGCCGTCAGCGCGCCGCTGTCGAGCATGATGCAGATGTTGTAGACCCACAGGCAGGCCAACGCCAGCCATACCGGCCCGTCGAGTGCCAGCGCCGACAGCACCGCAAAACCGACCGACAGCGCGCCGATGATCGCGATCACCCGATGCCGCCCATAGGCAAGGCAATAGCGCGCGCCGATGATCGAGGCCGCCATGCCGGTCAGGGTCAGAAGGCTGACCAGCAAGGTGACAACCGACAGCGACAGCGCCGGCTGCGCGGTGGCGCCGATGAAGGCGAACATCGCAAAGCTCCAGCCGCGATAGGCGAACAGCTCATAGGTATGCGCCCCATAGGCAAAAATATAGCCAAGCGCCAGCCTGTTGCGAAAGGCCGGCCGCAGATCCAGCGGATGGCGGCGGCGTTCGGCAGGGGGGCGTTCGGCAGGCGGCGCGGCACGAACAAGACAGAACACCACCAGCGCCGCCAGAAGCGCCCCGCCACAGCCAAGCCAGGCGGCGATCAGATGGTCGAAATTGATCAGTAGATAGCCGTTCAGATAGAAGGACCCACCAGTGCCAATGCCAAAACATGAGGTGTAGAACGGCACCGCCTTCAACCGTTGCTGATCCGACAGCCTCGCATTCAGGATCTGCAGCCCCGGCATGTAGGTACCGGCGAGTCCGGCGCCGACAAGGCTCCAGGTGACCGCGGCGCCCCAGAATCCGTTGGTGATGGTGGCAAATCCGGCGCAGCCGATGGCGGCGGTCAGACTGCCGCCGATGAAGACGCGTTTGGCATCAATGATGTCTGTCAGTCCGACAAGCAACGGGGTGGCGACGACATAGCCAATGAAATAGGCGCCGTTGATCCAGCCGATTTCAGTGTTGCTCAAACCCCATGCCGGCCCCAGCGACACAAGGAAGACCGGCCAGATCGCATAGCTGATCATCGCCAGCACGCCGGCCATACAGGTGATGGTGATCAGTGCGGTCGGCCGGGTCCCGTCAAGGATACCGGGGACTGGTCCGGGACGTGCCAAACCGCGTCACCCTCCCGGTCAGCCGCCAAGGAACAGGCGGCCGACATCCGGGTTGTCGAGAAGTTCGTCACCGTCACCGGCGATGGCTGTTTCACCGGACACAAGCACATAGCCAAGATCGGCGAAGGCCAGGCCCTTTTTCGCGTTCTGCTCGACCATGATGATGGTCTTTCCATCCTTGCGCTGAAGGTCATCGAGGATCTCGAAGACCATGTCGATGAAGCGCGGCTCCAGACCGATCGAGGGTTCATCGACAAGCAGCACCTGCGGTTGCATGACCAGCGCCCGCGAGATTTCCAGAAGACGCCGCTCACCACCTGACAGAACACCGGCAGGCTTGTCACGACGGTCGGCAAGGCGACTATATTTGGAGAACACCTCCTCGGCGGCGGCCTTCGCCTCGGCGGGCTTGTTTTTCAGAAATCCGCCCATCAGCAGGTTTTCCTCGACAGTCATCTGCGGGAACACAGACTTGTCCTGGAGGATGTAGGCAATGCCGGCCTCGGCAAGCTTCTGCGAGGGCGTCAGCGTCGTCACATCCTTGCCGTCGATGACGATACTGCCGGAAAAGATGTTGGTGAAACCGAAGATCGAGTGCAGCACCGTCGATTTGCCGGCACCGTTCGGCCCGATCAGGCACAGTGACTGGCCCTTGCCGATCCGCAGGCTGAACTCATGCAGGATTTCCATTTTGCCATAGCCGGCACGCAGATTGTTGATCGACAGGAATGCCTCGCCCGTGATCATGGCGTCGAGTTCGGCCACTGTCGGCGCGTTGGCGGCGATCGAGGCAGCCTCCTTGGCCACCTGGTCGACCGACATCACGACATCGACGGACCCGCCACCATAACCGCTGACGGCGCCCTTCTTGGCGGCTTTCTTCACGGCTTTCTTCGCCGATGCCTTCTTTGCTGGCGCCTTCTTTACTGGCGCGGTTTTCGCCGTTGCCTTCTTGGCGGCTGATTTTTTGGCGGCCTTTTTGGCAGCTTTCTTTGCGGCCTTCTTCTTCGCGGCCTTTGCCTTTTCGTCCTCGGCCATCAATGTCCTCCAAGATAGGCGTCGATGACGCGCTGGTCATTCTGCAGTTCTTCGGGTGTGCCGTCGGCCAGCATGTGACCATTGGCAAGACAATAGATATGAGAGGCCAGATTCATGATCACCCGCATATTGTGCTCGATCACGCACAGGGTGATCCCCAGCTCTTCATTGGCGCGGCGCAACCGGTCGATCAGGCCGTTGATCAGCGTCGGGTTGATCCCGGCCGTCGGCTCGTCAAGAAGCAGCGCCTTCGGCTCGTTCATCAGCGCCATGGCGAATTCAAGAAGCTTCTGCTGGCCGAATGACAGGTCCCCGGAAATCAGGTTGCGCTTTGAATAGAGGCCAACGAACTCCAGCAGATGCTCGGCCCGATCCTTGATCTCGCCCCTCCGGCTGGCGAACATCGAGAATTTCGAATCCTCGCGATGCGAGACCGAAATCTGCATGTTGTCGACGCAGTTCATCTTGCCATAGATCCGTGTCTGCTGGAACGTCCGCAACATACCAAGGCGGGCGATATCGCCGACCAGCAAATGCGAAATTTCCTGACCGTCGAACTGGATCGAGCCACTGTCGATCGGGTGATAGCCGACAATCGAGTTGAACAGGGTGGTCTTGCCACACCCGTTCGGCCCGATGATGCCGGTGATTGATCCGCGCTCGACACCCATGGTGATGTCGACATTCGCCTTCACCCCGCCATAGGATTTCGAGACACCCTCGAACCAGCCCATGATTCCCTGCTGGAAATAAACGATATTGATGATCAGGATCAGGCCAAGCGCCACCCACTGGAGATTCAGCAGATAGGTCCAGGTGGCTTCCTTGATCACATGGAAGATGATAGCGCCCAGAACCGGCCCCCAGAGCGTGCCCTTGCCGCCAAGAAGCGCCATCGCCACCATGAAGATGCCGAATGTCGGAATCGGATAGGCGACCTCCTTGTCGATGAAGCCGGCCATGTTGCCGGCCACAGCGCCGATGCATCCCATGAAGAACGCCGGAATGGCCCAGCCGATCCGCTTGTAGGCAAGCGTCGGAATTCCCATCGCCTCGGCCTTGTCCTCATCATCGCGGATGGCGTTGATGGCCAGTCCGAACTGCGTCGAATACAGCCAGCGAAGCAGGAAATGCGAGATGATCGTAAGAACAAAGCACAATATGTAGAAGAAGGTTGATCGGAACTCGATGTCACCCGGGAAGAGCGGCATAGAGATGCCCGACGCGCCGCCTACATAATCAATGGTGATCGTGACCTCGGCCACCGCAATCGCCAGGCCAAGCGAGCCGATGGCGAAATAGGGGCCGCGAAGACCGAACATGAAGGAACTGAAAATTACCGACAGCACGAGCCCGACAACCCCGGCGGCAAGGATCCCGAGGCCCAGACCCCAGAAATATTCGGCTTGTGTGAATTCGGGTTTGATTGACCCCATCGCCGAGGTGTATTCGCCAACCCCGCCCTCATAGAAGAAGGTGATCTGAACGATGGCCGAGACATACATCCCGACACCGAAAAAGGTGATGTTGCCAAGCGAGTTGTAACCCATCTGACCGCCAAGCGTATCCCAGGTCGACGCCATCAGCACCATCATCCACAGATAGGCGATGGACAGCGTATAGTCCGGGAACAGGATCGGGCCAAAAATCCCGAACAGAGCCAGCAGCCCGTAGGTTACCTTTGTGTCTCTGGTCATAGTCATCGTACCACCTGCCGGTTACGTCTCATTTGAATCTGCCGCCAGATCAGGACCAGCAGCAGGATGCTGACAGGCGCCGCAACCTCATAGGCGGTGCCAAGAATCGCGCCGGTATATTTCTCGAACAGCCCGATACCGAACCCGGCACCGATCACCGCCGGCAGGTTGCCAAGGCCGGCCGCCGTCACGATGGCGAAGGAGCGTACCGAATAGGTGATGCCATAGAAGGGCTGGATTACCCAGATGATCGACACCAGAACGCCGGCCGCACCACACAGCGCGGCATTGAAGGCGAAGGTAAATGCATAGACGCGGTCAATATCGATACCCAGCACGCGGGCGGCACGCGGGTCCTGCGCGGTGGCGCGAATCGCCTGACCGGCCCGTGAACGCTTCATGAAGATAATCACACCGGTTGCGATGACCCCGGCAAGGATCAGCGTGATCAGCTTCGATGACGGCACGGTGACCATATTGTCGAACGCATCATAGACCGGCAGTTCCATGTCGATGGTCTGCACCTCGGGACCGAAGATCAGGTTCATAACCTGTTGCAGCAGCAGCGACAGGCCAAATGTCGCCAGCAACGAGACGAACATGTCCTGATCGATGATGCGCCGAATCATCAGCACATAGACGATCCATCCGAACATGAACATCACCGGCATGACGATCAGCAGGATCAGCACAAGCGGCACATGGAGCTGGTGCAGGGCCAGAGCCATATAACCGCCCATGATCACAAAATCGCCCTGCGCCAGGTTCTTGATGTTCATCACACCCCAGACAAGCGCAAGGCCGTAGGCGCTCAGCGCAAACACCGCACCAACGAAGATGCCGTCAAGAATGACCTGCACGTTGATGATCGGTGCCCATACGAACAGCAGTTGTAAATTATCCCACATGTTCCCTTCCTCGACAGAGACGCGGACTCGAAAAGACTTTATCGATCAAGAAATTTGCCACTCAAGACAAGTTGCCAAACAGGCAAAGGGGGAAGCGACACGCTTCCCCCGAGAGGTAGGGTTACTTGGCCTAGTAGGAGACGTTCCGCGGGAACACCATGTCGCCGGCCTTTTCAACCAGTTTGTACTGGCCGCTGCCGTCGATCTGGCGCATGAACATCGGCTTGGCGATGTTGTTGCCATTCTCCGAGAACTTGATGTCACCATAGAAGGTTTCCATCTCGACCTTGGAAATGGCGTCGCGGACAGCGTCCTTGTCAAAGCTGTTGGCAGCCTCGAAAGCCTCCTTGAAGACATAGACGGCTGCCGATGCCTGTGCCGACTGGTACGGCACCGAGGTGTAGGACGGGTTGTCAGCCTTGAAGCCGGTGTTCCAATCAGCCGCCGAACCGAACATCGGGTCGGACTTGGACAGCGTCTCGACCCATTGTGTCGGGCAGAGGAAGCCGTTGGCTGTCTTCGGGAACTTTTCCTGGACCTTTGCCGCCTCGCAGTGGGTCAGCGCGATCATCGGCACATTGACCTTCATCTCGTCGATCTGACGGGCGGCCGTGGCGGCACCCTTCGAGTGACCGGAGATGATCAGGGCATCGGGCTTCAGCGCCTTCACCTTGGTCAGCGTGGTCGACATGTCGGACAGGTCGGCCGGCAGCTGGTCGTCGATCACGACCTTCATGCCATATTCCTTGATCTTGTCCATCACACCGGCACGGACATCCATCGAGAACGGATCGCCCTCGAATGCCAGCGCGATGCGGACATCACCCGGGTTGGACGACTTTTCAGCCGCAAAATCGATCGCTGTCGCCAGATACTGCTCGGATGTCGAAAGGACAGCGAACAGATATTTGTAACCCTGGGTGAAGAGCGAGCGCGATGCGCCCTCTGCCTCGACCATTGGCACGCCGAACTTTTCCGACACCGGCGCGATGGCCTTTGTCATGCCCGAGCTGTAGGGCCCGAGCATATATTCGACGCCATCCTGCTGGATCAGACGCTCGGCAAGCTGCGCACCGCGAGCCGGTGTCGATTCATCATCGTAATACTTCACGTCAAGCTTGTAGCTCTTGCCACCAACCTTCACGCCACCAGCCTCGTTGATCACCTTGACGGCATAATCGTAACCGCGCTGCGTGTGCAGGCCGTTGGTTGCATATTTACCTGTCAGCGAAATCGACGAACCGAGAATGATGGTATCACCCTCGACCTTTGCCATAGCCGGCGTTGCAAGGCTGACCGCGAGGGCGACGCCTGCCACAATACCATGCTTCATGAACATTTGGTTTCCTCCGAGAAAATTCTGAAGTCATCGTTAAGTCTGACACTATGAACAAAGAATCATCCATCACCAAGACGATTCTGTTTGCATGTGACAAATTGAACGCCCGAACCGGATTCCGCAAAGGCGAGATGCACATGCCGAAACAGCCTCGATTCAGCCAAGCAGAACCATGATGATCGAGAGCGCCAGAAGCAGCATCGCGAACAGCTCCTTGCCGGAGGGCCGTTCGCGGAAATAGAAGAAGGAAATCCCCAGCACCAGAAGCAGTTCGATCTGGCCGACAGCACGGACCGGCGCCACCGCATAGAGCGAGAAGGCGGTGAACCAGCAGCCCGTCGACACGGCGCCGGACAGGCCGACAATACTGCTGTCACGCCAATGCACGAAGCTTGCCTTCAGCTGGTCCGGTGCGCGCCGCCACATCCACAGCCCCATCAGCGCCGCCTGGATCAACACCGACACGCCGGCGGTCATGCTGGCCCGTGTCACAAGATCATCGCTTGCCAGCGAATCGCTCGCCGCCTTGTAGGCAACAGTGCAGAAACCGAGAAACGCACCACTGCCAAGCCCGATCGCCGTCTGGCGGGTGAAAAGCGATGCCAGAAGATTGCGCAGCGTCAGGCTGCTCTTGGCCAGCGACAGCAGAAACACCGCGATAACGCCGATGAGAATCGCCATCCCGACCTGGAAACTGACAATATGGCCAAGGATCACCGCCTCGAACAGCGCTGCCTGGATCACCTCGGTCTTGGAAAAGGCGGTACCGGCGGCAAAGGACCGGTGCGAGAACAGGGTCACCAGCAGAACGGTGAAGATGATCTGTGTCACCCCGGCGATGGTGGTCCAGAGCAGAAACGGGATGTTCAGGCCCGGCAGCGGCTCACCGCTCCAGCCACCATAGATAAAGACCCAGGCCCAGGCAAAGGGGATGGCGTAGGAAAACCTGACATAGCTGGCGCCGAGATCGCCAAGCGGCGCCTTCAGTTTCTTCTGGTAAGTGCTGCGCACGGCTTGCGATACCGCCGCCCCGATGGTCACCCAGATCCACAGCGAGGTCACAGGTTCATCCCCTTCTTTCCCTTACATGCTGCCGCGCTAGACAGGTTTGTCACCTTTCAGCGTGATTCGGTGAAGAAGACGCCGGTGCCCGTGATAGTCATTCAGCGGATAGTGGAGTGCGCTTCGATTGTCCCAGATCGCGATGTCGCCGACACCCCAGACAAGCCGGCACTGGAATTCGGGCGCGATCTGGTGCTGGAAAAGAAAGTCGAGAAGACTGGCGCTCTCATCTTCGGTCCAGCCCTCGAACCCGATCGCGTGGCCGGGGCTGAGATAGAGCGATTTGCGGCCGGTTTCAGGATGCGTGCGCACCACCGGATGAACCGCCGCCAGCGCGTTGACATCGGTGCCGTTACCGGCTTCCTCGATCCGCGCGGTCCGCGTCGCCGCGACCTTTGCCTTGTTGGCGGCGCTGACAACATGCAATCCGCCAAGCGTCTCCTTCAGCCCGTCGGAAAGTCGTTCATAGGCCAGCTCCTGATTCGCGAAGATCGTATCGCCCCCGATTGGCGGCAGTTCTATGGCCTGCAGCATCGTCGCCATCGGCGGCGCGTCCTGATAGATGGTGTCGGTGTGCCAGACACCGCCGAAATTGACCGTCTCATGCTCGCGCTTCAGCACCGCCGTGAGTTCGGGAATGCCGTCAACGCCGTCGAGGAACGGATAGATCGCCGGCTCGCCAAAGGCGCGGGCCAGCGCCAGTTGCTGTTGCGGCGTCAGATTCTGGTTGCGGAGCACGACCATTTTATGCTCCAGCCAGACGGCCCTGATCTCGCCAATGACAGTGTCCGCGAAGTCGCTGGCGGCAAGATCGATGCCGGTGATTTCGGCGCCCATCGCCGGCGCCAGCATTGTAACCTTCAAGGGGGACACCTCACTTTTCACAGGGCGGTCCGCATCCCCATTGCAACATTCCGGTTAAGCGCCAACCCACCCAGACGCTATCGCGAAGGTGGCGGGGACGCAACCACAGCCAGCCGATGGCGACATTTGGCGCCAGTGACAGCAGTGGCATCTGGACCTATGTTTACGGCCATCTGGCTCTAATGCTTGGTCGAGATGCCTGCGATTGATTAGGTTGGATGACGCTGGCGCCAACCCTTGTCGGGCGGTATCGGGCGACGGCGCGTCAAAAAACACACCGGACAAACACAACGGATCTGCAGTAAAGGCAAGACCACAACCGAATGAGGGGTGACGCATCATGAAAATGACAACGGAAGAGGCTTTTGTAAAAGTCCTGCAAATGCACGGAATCCAGAATGCTTTCGGGATTATCGGCTCGGCGATGATGCCGATTTCGGACCTGTTCCCGCAGGCCGGCATCACTTTCTGGGACGCCGCGCATGAATGCAATGCCGGCATGATGGCCGACGGCTTTACCCGCGCGACCGGCCAGATGTCGATGATGGTGGCGCAGAACGGTCCGGGAATCACCAATTTCGTGACCCCGGTCAAGACTGCCTACTGGAACCACACACCGTTGCTTCTTGTCACCCCGCAGGCCGCCAACAAGACCATTGGCCAGGGCGGCTTTCAGGAAGTCGAGCAGATGGCGCTGTTCAAGGACATGGTCGCCTATCAGGAAGAGGTCCGCGACCCGGTCCGCATCGCCGAGACGCTGAACCGCGTGATCCTGCAGGCGAAGCGCAACTCGGCACCGGCACAGATCAACGTGCCGCGCGATTTCTGGACGCAGGTCATCGATATCGAACTTCCGGCGATTGTCGAGTTCGAACGTCCGTCGGGCGGCGAGGACGCCATCGATGCGGCGGCGAAGATGCTGTCGGAAGCCAAATTCCCGGTGATCCTGAACGGTGCCGGCGTTGTCATCGGCGGCGCCATCGGCGAATCGATGAAGCTTGCCGAGCGTCTCGACGCGCCGGTCTGCTGCGGTTACCAGCATAATGACGCCTTTCCGGGGTCGCACCCGTTGCACGCCGGACCTCTTGGCTATAACGGCTCGAAAGCCGGCATGGAACTGATCGCCAAGGCCGATGTCGTGCTGGCGCTCGGCACCCGCCTGAACCCGTTCTCGACGCTGCCTGGCTATGGCATCGATTACTGGCCGCGCGACGCCAGAATCATCCAGGTCGACATCAACCCGGATCGCATCGGCCTGACCAAGCCGGTCACCGTCGGCATTGTCGGCGATGCCAAGCATGTGGCCGCCAGCCTGCTTGACCGGCTGGCCCCGAATGCCGGCGATGCGGACCGCACCGCCCGCCGCGAGATGATCGCGAAGACGAAATCGGCCTGGGCACAGGAGCTGACCTCGATCGACCATGAGGATGACGATCCGGGCACAACCTGGAACGAGCGCGCGCGCAACCGCGAGCCGCAGAAAATGTCGCCGCGCATGGCCTGGCGGGCGATCCAGAGCGCACTGCCGAAGGATGCCATCATCTCGTCCGATATCGGCAATAACTGCGCCATCGGCAACGCCTATCCGACCTTCGAGGAAGGCCGCAAATATCTGGCCCCCGGCCTGTTCGGCCCCTGCGGTTACGGCCTGCCATCGATCATGGGCGCGAAGATCGGCCGCCGCGACGTGCCGGTTGTCGGTTTCGCCGGAGACGGCGCCTTCGGCATCTCGATGAACGAGATGTCGGCGATCGGCCGCGAGGAATGGCCGGCCATCACCATGATCATCTTCCGCAACTATCAGTGGGGCGCGGAAAAGCGCAACACCACCCTGTGGTATGACGACAATTTCGTCGGCACCGAGCTTGACGAGCAGGTCTCCTATGCCGGCATCGCCAATGCCTGTGGCCTGAACGGTGTCGTCGTGCATTCGCAGCAGGAACTGACCGACGCGCTGAACAAGGCTATCGACGCGCAGATGAAGGATGGCAAGACCACCTTCATCGAGGTGATGCTGAACCAGGAGCTTGGCGAGCCGTTCCGCCGCGACGCGATGAAGGCACCGGTCGCCGTCGCCGGCATCGACCCGGCCGACATGCGCACCCAGCCGCTGGCGTCATAACCGCCCGGCGCCAAAACACGCGCGGAAACACGCGCCAGAACAAGACACCATGTGAGAATGCCCTGCCCCTCCCGGCGGGGCATTTTTTGTTGGGTGGATTTTTGCATTAGGAATTTTTTTCACCACTGACCCTCTGGCCGTAACGGTCTGTTAACTCGTCGGTGGCTAGACTGGGTCATGATCGGATGGCTGAAACACATCACCGGATGGCTGAAAGGATGGCGACGGGTGCCGGTTCTGACGGTGCTGATCCTGACGATGACGGGGGCCAGTGCGGCTGCGCAGGAGCCGTCGGATTCGTTTGTCGAATCGCTGTTCGTTCTTGGCGAGACTTACGAGGCTGGCGAGTGGGTGCGGCAGAGCGACCTGCTGGCCTATATGTGGTATCTGCTGGCGACGACGGCCGGGCACGGCTTGGCCGATCCGGCGCGCCACCGGATGGCGACGCGGCTGTCCCCGGCCGAGATCGCCGCCGCACAGGCGCTGGCACGACAATGCCACACCAGCGAATACTGGCGCTGCGGCGAGGCCACCACAGCCGAGGATCTGGCCAGGGATCTGGCCCGCGAACGCCGCGGCAATGAAAATCTCGCCACGGGACATCTGGCCAGAACGGACATCGGGCTTGCCACCGGCACGGCCGGCGGTTCGGCGCAGCGATAGCAGACGCCAGCGCCCCTTACGTCAGCGCCCCCGCTTCACAGGCAACCCCGTCATGACGACAAACCAGCCGGACCTTCAGGCTCGCCAAACCGGCAGGCCCACTGCATCTAAACTGTCAGAATGGTGCAGCCGGTGGTCTGGCGGGTGGCAAGCGCCTCGTGCACCTCGGCCACCTCGTCCAGCGGCGCGCGCCTGTTGATGCTGACCTTCAGCGTGCCGTCGGCGACCCTGGCGAACATCTCGGCGCTGGCCGATTCCAGCCAGTCGCGCTCGGTCGCGAAATGGAACAGCGTCGGGCGCGTCAGATAGAGTGAGCCGACCGCCAGATCCTTGATCTGGAAGTCGGTGTAGGCGCCGGATGACTGGCCGAAATTGACCACCGTGCCATGCCGGCGGGCGCATTTCAGGCTTCTCGCCATAGTGTCATTGCCGACCGAATCATAGACAACATTCACCCCGGCGCCGTCGGTGAGTTTCATCACCTCTTCTTCAAAGTCCCGGCTTTGATAGTCGATCACATGGTCATAGCCATTGGCCCGTGCCAGCGCGCATTTCTCGGCCCCGCCGGCGGTGCCGATGGTCCTCGCGCCAAGCGATTTCATCCACTGCCCGGCCAACAGCCCGACCCCGCCCGCCGCGGCATGGAACAGCACCGTGTCGCCCTTGCCGACGGCATAGCTTCGCGATGTCAGATAGGCGACGGTCAGCCCCTTCAGCATGATGGCGGCGGCGATGTCGCTGGCGATGGCGTCGGGAAGCCCGACCACCATGTCGGCGTTGATCGCCCGGTGCGTGGCATAGGCCCCGTTCGGCAGCGTATAGGCAACCCGGTCGCCGACCGCCAGATGCGTCACCCCATCCCCGACGGCGGTGACAATGCCGGCCCCCTCGCTGCCAAGCACAAGGTCCTTGTCGACAGGCCAGGGATAGGCACCGGTGCGGATATAGATATCGAGGAAATTGACGCCGATGGCCTCATGCGCGATCACCACCTCACCTGCCGCCGGAGTGATGTCCCCGATCTCGATCCGGTGAATGACCTCGGCCCCGCCTGGCATCTCTGCCGCCATTGCATATCCCATCTTCATCTCCTTCGTATTCTCTTTGCCAGTCAGTACAGGCAGGTTTTCGTTATAGGCAATACATGTGGTGCGTGCTACCTGTTGTCCAGCAACATCATCCTGTCCAAAAGCCGGCATATGACCACCGCCACCACCCCCGAACCTGCCCCCCACGATCGCGCCGGCATTGATAGGACCGGCATTGATAAGACCGGCATTGATCAGGCAACCGCCCTCGACGCCGCTGATCCGCTGGCCGGCCTGGGTGAGCTGTTCACGCTGCCGGCGGATGTGATCTATCTTGACGGCAATTCGCTGGGGGCGCTGCCAGGCGCGGTACCGGACCGGATTGCCGCGACAGTCACAGGTGAATGGGGCGACGGGCTGATCCGCAGCTGGAATGACGCTGACTGGATCAACGCGCCGCGGCGCGTCGGGGCGAAGATCGCGCCGCTCGTCGGCGCCGCCCCGGACAATGTCATCGCTGCCGACAGCACGACGGTGAATCTGTTCAAGGTCTTGTCGGCGGCGTTGGCGCGGCGCCCACAACGCCGGAAGATCATCACCGAGACACGCAATTTCCCGACCGACAACTATATCGCCGAGGGGGTGATCCGGCAGACCGGCTGCGGGCACCAGCTTGTCCATGCCGGTTCCGTGGAGGCGATCCGCGATCTTCTGGATGATGATGTGGCGGTGCTGATGCTGACGCATGTGAATTATCGCGATGGCAGCGTTCATGACATGGCCGGGTTGACCCGCGCCGCGCATGATGCCGGCGCGCTGGTGATCTGGGACCTGGCGCATTCGGCCGGTGTGATGCCGCTGAACCTTGCCGGCTGTGATGTCGATTTCGCCATTGGCTGTGGCTATAAATTCCTCAATGGCGGCCCCGGCGCACCGGCCTTTCTCTATGTGGCACCGCGCCATCTTGGCGGGGACGGGCAACCGCTCACCGGCTGGTTCGGGCATGCCGACCCGTTCGGGTTCGAGCCGCATTACCGCCCGGCCGCGGATATCTCGCAATATCTGTGCGGCACCCCACCGGTCCTTGGCCTTGTAGCGCTGGAGGCGGCGCTCGATCTGTGGGACGGCATCGACATAGGACAGGTCCACACCAAGGCGCAGCAATTGACCGGCTATTTCATCGATCTGGTCGAGGCGCGCTGTGGCGGTCATGATCTGGCGCTGATCTCGCCGCGTGATGCCGCATGCCGCGGCGCACAGGTTGCCTTCACCCATCCGACCGGCGGCCACGCCATCATCGCGGCGCTGATCGCCGACGGCGTGATCGGTGATTTCCGCGCACCAGATGTGTTGCGATTCGGCTTCGCGCCGCTCTATACGCGCTTTGTCGATGTCTGGCACGCGGTTGACAGGCTGGCGGACATTCTCGATCAGCGGCGCTGGGACCGGCCCGAATTTCACACCCGCCGAAAGGTCACCTGATGCCAGCATCAAAATCCGGACCCGCGCCCCTCGATTGGGGATTGCTGGCGCTTCTTGGCCTGATCTGGGGGGCCGCTTTCCTTGGCGTGGAACTGGCACTCGACAGCCTGCCGCCGCTGTGGGTGGCGGCAGCGCGGATCTCGCTTGCCGCCATGCTTCTGGTCGGGGTGGCGCATCTGACCGGTGAGCGTCTGCCGGGTTTCGGCACCGCGACGCAGCGCCGGATCTGGCTGCATTGCCTTGGTATGGGGCTGTTCACCAACGCCATCCCGTTCAGCCTGCTGTCCTGGGGGCAGCAGCTTGTTACATCCGGCTTTGCCGGCATCACCATGGCGGTGGTGCCGCTCTTCGTCCTGCCGCTGAGCCATTTTCTGGTCCCGGGCGAACGTCTGAGTGCGGCACGGGTGGTCGGCTTTCTGACCGGATTCGCTGGCGTTGTTATGCTTGTAGGCGGCGACAGGCTGTTTTCACCGGCGGCCGGCACTGGCGGCATGATGCTGGTGGCGCAGCTGGCCTGCGTCGGGGCAAGCTGCTGCTATGCCTGCGGCTCGATCATCACGCGGCTGTGCCCGCCCGTCAGCACGCTGAGCTTCGCCGCCGCCGGGCTGCTCTGCGCCAGCATCGCGATCCTGCCGCTTGCCTTCATTGTCCATGGTGTCCCAACATCCGTCAGCACCGCCAGCTGGGGCGGCGTGCTGTTTCTGGCGCTGCTGCCAACCGGCCTGGCGACGATCCTGCTGACCATCATCATCAGGCGCGCCGGCCCGCCCTTTCTCTCGATTGTCAATTATCAGGTGCCGGTATGGGCGGTGCTGATCGGTGTCAGCATCCTCGGCGAGGCACTTCCCGGCCATTTCGTGATGGCGCTGGCAACGATCCTGATCGGGTTGGCGATCTCGCAGCGGCTGCATCGCTCGGCGCCCATCTGACCCCGCCAACAGATCGGCGATCAGACAGCGTCGAAATCCACCGTCACGCTGTCGGTCTTCGGGCGCGCCTGGCATGACAGAATAAACCCGGCCTCCATCTCCCACGGCTCGAGCGAATAGTTCGCGTCCATATCGACCTCGCCGGCGACAAGCCGGCAGCGGCAGGTACAGCACATGCCGGCCTCGCAGGAATAGGGAAGCTCGACCCCGGCAGCCTGGCCGGCGGCGAGAATCGTCTGGCGTCCCGGGTCCATGGCGAAGCTGCGGGTGATGCCGTCGGCCCGCAATTCGACCTTGCAAGGGCCATCAGGGCCGGCATCTGCCGGTGTGGAGTCGTGCTTCGCCGGCGGCGGCGTGGTGGCAGACGGCACGGCCGGGGTGAATTGTTCGGTGGCGATGTGGCCACTATCCATGCCGGCGGTGACAAGCGCCTTGCGGCAGTCGGTCATCATGCTGCCCGGCCCGCACAGATAGGCAGCTGACAGATGCGGCGGGGTGATCAGACCGGCATCGACAAGGGCGGCGATCTTGCCGGCATCAACGCGGCCGTTCAGCACTGCCGTATCCCGCGGTTCACGCGACAGCACATGCAGAACGCGGCAGCGCTCGAGATAACGGTCCTTCAGATCCTCCACCCGGTCGCGGAACATGATCGAGGCGGTGTTGCGATTGCCATAGATCAGCGTCACCCGTGAGTCGGGATGACCGGTCGCCAGCGCCGTCTCGGCGATCGACAGGATCGGGGTGATCCCGGACCCGGCAGCCAGCAGCAGGATATCTTCCGCCGCGCCGCCGGCGTCACCAGTATGGACAAAGCGGCCTTGCGGGGTCATCACCTCGATGCTGTCACCGACCGCCAGACGGGTCAGCGCATGACTGGAGAAGCGCCCACCCTCGACATGCTTGATACCGACCCCCAGCATCCCGCCATGCGGCGTCGTGCAGATCGAATAGGGGCGGCGCACCTCCTCACCGTCGATGTCGGCGCGCAGTGTCAGATACTGCCCTGGCAAAAAGCGGTAGGCCCCGGCAAGATCGTCCGGCACGTCGAAGCCGATCGCCACGGCGAAATCGCCGAACCGTTCCAGATGGCTGATCGTCAGTTGATGGAATTTCGGAATCATGCTGGCGGAAATCTTTCTTCGCGGGTCCCGGTCATCTCAGAGGCATTTGAAATAGTCGAAAGGCTCGTGGCAGGACAGGCAGCGATGTTGCGCCTTGCAGGCGGTCGCGCCAAAGGCCGACAGCTCGGTTGTATCGAGGCTGTCACAGCGCGGACAGGCCACCTGCGGCCGCGCGAAATAATCGTGATCCCCGGTTCCGTCATCGCGCGGCAATGGTGGCGCGATGCCGGCCTGTTTCAATTTCGCGCGGCCCGCCGGGGTGATCCAGTCGGTTGTCCAGGCCGGCGCCAGCACCCGCCGCACCCGCACATCATGCCCGGCCGCGGCAACCGCGGTCTCGATGGCCAGCTCGATGGCGAGGGTCGCCGGACAGGCCGAATAGGTGGGGGTCACGTCAATCTCGACAGCACCACCATCATCATGCCGCAGATCACGGATGATGCCCAGATCGCCGACATTCACCACGACAAGCTCGGGGTCCGGCACCGATTCGGCAATGCGGCGGATATCGGCCAGCACATCGTCACGGCCAAAATCCTGGTCGATGTCACGAACGGCTACCATGTCTGCCCCGGATAGGCCCGCTGCAGGAACTGCATCTCGGCCAGAAGATGGCCAAGCACCTCGCCATGCCGGCCGGCACGGCCACCCGAAATACCGGCACCGATTTCGAGGGGCGGCAACTGCGCCATTGTAAAGGTGCGGGCAACGGTGCTGTCAAAGGCCGCCCTGACGGTAGCCGGGTCAGGAAGCAGGCCGGCCACGACAAGGCGCGCGCTGGTCTCGTCACTCTCGAACATCTCGCCAATATAGGGGCCGAGATCATCCAGCGCGGCGCGCATGCGGCGGGCGCTTTCCGCGGTGCCGTCGCCAAGGCGGATCACCCATTCGCCGCTGTGCCGGACATGATACGCCATTTCCTTGACCGCCTTGCCTGCATGGTCGGCAAGACGCGCATCGGACGCGCCGGTCAGCCCGTCCCAGAGCGGGTGCATCCAGGCGGCGAACAGGAACTGGCGAAGCATGGTATGGGCGAAATCACCATTCGGCCGTTCGACCATCAGCATGTGACGAAAATCGGTGCCGTCGCGAAGGAAGGCATAATCATCCTCACTGCGGCCACCGCCCTCGATCTCGGCGGCATAGCCATAGCACATCCGCGCCGTGCCGATCAGGTCGAGCGCCATGTTCGGCAGCGCCAGATCCTCTTCCAGCATCGGCGCATGGCCGCACCACTCGCTGAGCCTGTGACCGAGAATCAGATGGTCATCACCGATGCGCAGCAGCAGCGCCAACAGATCGTCAGCAAGGTCGTCGGCGATATCGCCATCAAGATCGCGGGCAAGATCGCGGGCAGGATCGTCACGTCCGGCCATCACATATGGCCCACATCATCAGGAATGTCATAGAAGGACGGGTGGCGGTAGATCTTCGAGGCTGAGGGGTCGAAATTCTCGTCACGCTGGTCAGGGTCGGAGGCGGTGATGCTGGCCGACGGCACGACCCAGATCGAGACGCCCTCGCCGCGGCGGGTATAGACATCGCGCGCCGCCTGCACCGCCATCACCTCGTCGCTGGCATGAACCGAGCCGACATGGCTGTGGGCAAGGCCGGTCCGCGGGCGGATGAACACCTCCCATAATGGCATAAGATCCTGTGGCACAAGGGTCCGCGTATCATCGCTCATCAGATATCCTCCTGCCGCTCACTCGGCCGCCCCTCATTCTGCTGCCTGCGCCCGCCGTTTGGCGGCATGCGCCAGCGCCGCCTCGCGCACCCAGGCGCCCTCGTCCCGGGCCTTGCGGCGCGCGGCGACACGTTCGCGGTTCATCGGGCCATTGCCCTTGATGACACGCCAGAATTCATCCCAGTCGATCGGGCCGAAATCATAGCTTTGCCTCTCTTCGTTCCATCTCAGGTCGGGGTCGGGGATGGTCAGACCGAGAAACTCGGCCTGCGGCACGGTGGCATCAACGAATTTCTGGCGCAGCTCGTCATTGGTGAAACGCTTGATCTTCCATTTCACAGACTGGTC
>RFZL01000047.1 GCA_009920665.1 Alphaproteobacteria bacterium
CTAGCCGCATGCCGCATCGCACATTCATCAGCTTCATCTGGCCGTCGGCGCTGGCGATGATGCTGTTCATTGCGCTGCCGATTGTTTCAGTGGCGGTGCAGTCGATGTTTATCGCGCATGAGCAGGTGATCGAGACGGTCGAGAATTGCGGTCCGTTCGGATGCAAGACCGTCGAGGTGGTGAATGCCGAGGCGACGGCGCGGCTGCGCACCGACGAGCCGCTTGGCCGGTTCAACGGGGCCGGCACCTACACCAACCGTAATCACCTTGCTTTCAAGGAAATCGGCCTTGCCTTGGCCGAGGCGACAGGCCCGGTAGACTTTTTCGGCCGCATCCTCAACCTGCCATTCTACAAGGCGCTCGCCTTTACGCTGACCTATACCTTTATTGTCACGCCGCTGGTGATCATCCTCGGCTTTGTCATCGCGCTGGCGGTCAACCGGATCCCCGGAATGTTCAAGGGGCCAACGATCTTTTTCTCGTTGTTGCCGATGATCGTGACGCCGTTGATCGGCTCGCTCGTCCTGTTCTGGATGATTGATTCCAAGGGCATCATTGGCGCGACATTGCAGTTTCTTTTCGACAACCCTGATCTGTCACTAAAGGCGTCGACAACACTGACCTGGCTGACCCTGATCGTCTATGGCATCTGGCATTCGGCGCCCTTTGCCTTCGTGGTCTTCTATGCCGGTCTGCAGACGGTGCCGCAGGATACGCTGGAAAGCGCGATGATTGATGGCGCCAGCCGCTGGCAACGTGTCCGTCATGTCGTGATACCGCATCTGATGCCGTTGGCGGTGTTCGTCACCCTGATCCAGCTGATGGACAATTTTCGGGTGTTCGAGCCGATCATCGGTTTCAACGCCCAGGCCAATGCCACCTCGCTGTCATGGATCATTTATAATGATCTTCGTGGCAGTGATGGAGCGATGCTGTTCGGCTCCGCCGCCGCCACATCGATGCTGACGATCATCGGCGTCTGCATCCTGCTGGCACCTGTCGTGCTGCGCACATGGCGCGCCAACCGGCGGGCGGCATAGGAGGGGCGCATGGCACGAAAATCACCCATCTGGCTGAGCGTGTTGAGCCTTGGTTTTCTTGTTTTGTGGCTGGCGCTGGCCTCGGTTCCGTTCCTCTGGACATTATGGGGAAGCTTCAAGGTAGAGGCGGATTTCTTCTCGCGGCAGGACTGGCGCAATGCCCTGTTCGGCATGCGCACGCTGGCCGAGACGGGCGCCACCTCAACCGGCCTTGGCTATGAAGGCGCCTGGATAAAAGAGGAATTCTGGAAAGCGACAATCAATACCGGCATTATGACCTTGTCGGTGGTTGCGATCTCGCTGACGCTTGGCACGCTTGGTGGCTATGCGTTGTCACGGTCCGGATTCCGTTACGCGTTCTGGATCCTTATCATCGCGTTGGTCTTCCGCGCGATGCCGCATATCACGCTTGTGTCCGGCTATCTTCTTCCCTTCTTCGAGCTGAATCTGTGGGGCCATCTGACAACCACCATTATCGTGATGGTGGCCATCAACCAGCCTTTCACCCTGTGGATGCTGCATTCCTTCTTCCAGAACATCCCCAAGGATCTGGATGAAAGCGCGATGGTCGATGGTTGCACGCGCTTTCAGGCGTTCCGCTATGTGATCATTCCGGTGATGTGGCCGGGGGTGATCACCACCGGACTGTTCAGCTTCCTGCTCGCCTATAATGATTTCGCGCTGACCGGTCTGCTGCTGACCGAGGAAAACCGGACAATGGTGCCGAAGATCGCCAGCTTCCTCGGCAATGCCCAGGAACAGGGCAATGTGATGTATGCGGTGGCCGCGGTCGTGTCGGCCACGGCGCCGCTGTTTGTGCTGGTGATGTTCTTCCAGCGCCAGATCGTCAGCGGGCTGACCGCCGGCGCGGTGAAGGGATAGGGGGGCGTGATATGGCAGGTATCCGGCTGAAAAATCTGACCAAGAGGTGGGGCGACTTCGTCGCCGTCGACACCCTCAACCTGGATATTGCCGATCAAGAATTTCTTGTCCTTCTCGGCCCGTCGGGATGCGGCAAGACAACAACCATGAGGATGATCGCCGGCCTCGAGGAAATCACCAGCGGTGATGTCGAAATCGATGGCCGGGTGGTCAATGACCTTGAACCGAAGGATCGCGATATCGCGATGGTGTTCCAGTCCTATGGCCTGTATCCGAACATGAATGTCTATGAGAATATCCGCTTTCCGCTGAAGGTCCGCAAGGTCGATCCGGCGACGCATGACGAACGCGTACGCCGCGCCGCCGCGATGGTCGAGCTTGACGATTTCCTGCACCGCCGTCCGGCCGCGTTGTCCGGAGGCCAGCGGCAGCGGGTGGCGCTGGCGCGCGCCATTGTCCGTGAGCCGAATGTCTTTCTCATGGATGAGCCGCTGTCGAACCTCGATGCCAAGCTTCGCGTCTCGACCCGTGCCCAGATCAAGCACCTGCATCACGAACTGAAGGTCACCACGATCTATGTCACACATGACCAGATCGAGGCGATGACCCTTGCTGACCGCGTGGTGGTGATGAACCGGGGCATTGTCCAGCAGGTTGGCAGCCCGACCGAGATCTATGACCGGCCGGCAAATGTCTTCGTCGCCGGCTTCATCGGCAGCCCGGCAATGAATCTGGTTAAGGGCACAGTATCCGCCGGCGCTTTTGCGGCCGGCGATATGGTGGTGAAGGGGCTGAAGGGCGTTGAAGGACAGGTAACACTCGGCTTCCGTGCCGAGGATGCCGCCATTTCCACCTCCGGCGGCAAGCCGCGGCTGACCACCTCGACCGGGGTGATCTCGGCGCCTGTCTATGCGATGGAGCTTCTTGGTGACGCCACAATGGTGACGGTGCGGGCCGGTGATTCCATGGTCGCAGTGAAGGCGCACAAGGAATTTCGCGCCAAAATTGGTGAGGAGGTGCATATCACGCTGCCGCGCACCGCCTGCCACCTGTTTGACGCAACCGATGGCCAGCGTCTGGGGGCGGGGTGATCATGGCTGGTGCAAGACCTGAACAGGCCGCCCTGACGCGCGACACCGACATGACCAAGACCGCCGCGACGCGGCGTGTCATTGAGAGCATGGTTGACGGGCTGAATGACCATCGGATCGATGATATCGGCGATTTCTTTGCCGAGGGGTTCCGCTGGATGGGCAACGCCGGATGCGGCACCAAAACCGGTCTGAAGGAATTTCAGGATAACTGGCAGCGCCCTTTCCAGGCGGCTTTTTCGGACAAGGTCTGTATCGACGAGGCGCGGCTGTATATGGGGGAATGGGCGGCGGCTTTCGGGCGCCAGGAGGCCCTTCATTCCGGCACCTTCATGGGGATTGAGGCAACCGGCAAGACAGTTGAGATCCGCTATATGGATTTCTGGAAGGTGGTCGATGGCAAGATTGTCGACAATTGGGTGATGGTCGATTTCCCGCATGTGATGGCGCAGCTTGGTGTCGATCTTTTCAACGGTGAGGGGTGGGAGGCGTTCGACCGCGGTGACCGGACGGCACCACGCCCCAATAACAAGAGTTAACGGAGCTATTCATGGCAGTACGATATCTGAAAAGCGGCAAACCGCAGCAGGAACGCTCGGATGATGACGCCAAGGTGCGCGCTGTCGTCGAGGGCGCGCTGGCCGAGATTGAGGCGCGCGGCGATGTCGCGGTGCGTGAACTGGCGGAAAAATTTGACAATTTCTCGCCTGCCAGCTACCGGCTGTCGCAGGACGAGATCGATGAACTGATCGCGCAGGTCTCGCCGCGTGACATGGATGACATACGCTTTGCGCAGGACCAGATCCGCAAATTCGCCGAGATCCAGCGCGACTCTATGAAGGATGTCGAGGTCGAGACGATGCCCGGCGTCATTCTCGGTCATCGCAACATTCCGGTGCAATCCGTCGGGTGCTATGTGCCGGCCGGCAAGTTCCCGATGGTGGCGTCGGCGCATATGTCGGTCCTGACCGCCGCGGTGGCCGGGGTGCCGCGCATTGTCGCCACCACCCCGCCATTCGAGGGCAAGCCCAACCCGGCGGTGATCGCCGCCATGCATCTTGGCGGTGCGCATGAAATCTACACCCTTGGTGGCATTCAGGCCGTCGGTGCGATGGCCATTGGCACCGAAACGATTGAGCCGGTACATATGCTTGTCGGGCCCGGCAACGCCTTTGTCGCCGAAGCGAAGCGCCAGCTCTTCGGGCGTGTCGGGATTGATCTGTTCGCCGGACCAACTGAAACGATGGTCATTGCCGATGACACGGTTGATGCAGAAATCTGCGCCACCGACCTGCTTGGTCAGGCCGAACATGGCTACAACTCGCCTGCTGTCCTGCTGACCAATTCAGAGACGCTGGCGAATGATACGCTTGCCGAGATCGACAGGTTGCTGACGATCCTGCCAACAGCCGAGACGGCGGCTGTCAGCTGGCGCGACTATGGTGAGGTGATCGTCTGTGACACCTATGATGAAATGCTCAGCGTGGCCGATGATGTGGCTTCGGAACATGTTCAGGTGATGACCGACCGTGATGACTGGTTCCTCGACAACATGACATGTTATGGGGCGTTGTTCCTTGGCGCGCGCACCAATGTGGCGAATGGTGACAAGGTAATCGGCACCAATCATACACTGCCGACGAAAAAGGCTGGCCGGTACACAGGTGGTCTGTGGGTTGGTAAATATCTGAAGACGCACAGCTATCAGAAGGTCGTCACTGACGAGGCCGCGACCTTGATCGGGGAATATGGATCCCGCCTGTGCATGCTTGAAGGGTTTGTCGGTCATGCCGAGCAGTGCAATGTCAGGGTTCGCCGCTATGGTGGCAAAAACATACCCTATGGCGAGGCGGCAGAATAATGTCATCCCACGCTGCAAATATCGCAACGCTGCGGCCGCTTCTCGCGGCTCAATATGACTGGGCAGAGCAGGATCTGCGGCGCGCGCTCGATGCGGTTGTGGCAGATGACGCGGTGTTTCGGCTGGCGCACCCCTTTGGCGACATGACAGGGCCGCAGGACTTTCATGACCAGGCTCTGGCTGTGCTGAAGAAAGCCTGGCCGGATGTCGAGCGACGTGACTGGCTTGTGATGGCCGGTCGCGATCATCACGGCGCCGACTGGGTTGGCTGTGGCGGGCATTTCATCGGCACCTTTGCCTCGCCGTTTCTCGATATTCCGCCAACCGGCCATCTCGCGCATATGCGATTTCATGAATTCTACCGGATCGAGAATGGACAGGTGGCTGGCTATCAGGCGCTGTGGGACATTCCCGAAGTCATGATGCAGGCCAATGCCTGGCCGCTGGTGCCGTCGCTTGGACGCGAATTCTGCGTTCCCGGTCCGGCGAGCGGTGACGGTCTGGTGAGGACGGTGCGTGATGAAGCGGCGAGCGCGGCAAGCTGCGGGCTGATTGTCGATATGTTGGAGCATATGAAACGCCATCCGCGGGAGGGTGGGCCGGAGGTGATGGAGATGCCGCGCTTCTGGCATCCACGGATGAACTGGTATGGGCCAGCCGGAATCGGCACCGGGCGGGGCATCGAGGGCTTTCGCAACTGGCACCAGATCCCGTTTCTGAAGGCGATGCCCGACCGTGGCAGCAAGGTTGATCAGGTGACCTATCATTTCTTTGGCGACAATGACTATGTCGGCGTGACCGGCTGGCCAAACATGATCCAGACCATCAGCCATGATGGCTGGCTCGGGCTGCCGCCGCTTGGCAAGGAAATCACCATGCGAAGCCTTGATTTCTGGCGGCTTGAAAATGGCGTGATCCGCGAGAACTGGGTGCTTGTCGATCTGCTTCACATGTATGACCAGATTGGTGTGGATGTGTTCGCGCGAATGCGTGAATTCAACAAGGCACGCGGGATGCCGATGTCGCAGGGAGATGCAGCATGACCACGCTTCCCACGACCCCCTCCTTTTCGCTTGCAGGCCGACGGGCGCTTGTGACAGGCGGATCGTCCGGTATCGGTCTTGGCTGCGCGGTGGCGCTTGCCGAGGCGGGCGCACATGTCATCATCATGGCGCGGCGCCGGGCGCAGCTTGATGATGTCGCCGCGGCGATGAAGGCCGCTGGCCAGGCTGTTGAGGTGATGGTCGGTGATATTGCGGACATCGATTCCATGGCGGCGTCGATTGAATCGCTTCGCCCGCTGGACATCTTTGTCAACAGCGCGGGACTTGCCCGGCATTCGCCCGTGCTTGACACCGATCCCGCCGATTTCGACGCGGTGATGAATGTCAATCTCCGCGGCGCCTATTTCGCCGCCCAGGCCGTTGCCAGGGCGATGATAGCCGATGGCCGTCCAGGCTCCATCATAACCATATCCAGCCAGATGGCCGTTGTTGGCGGCATTGACAGAGCTGTCTATTGCGGCTCGAAGCACGCCGTCGAAGGCTTTACCAAGGCGATGGCCATTGAATTCGGTCCTCACGGGATACGGGTGAACACCATCTGTCCGACCTTTGTGCGAACGCCGCTCACCGAACAGACATTCGCCCGCCCCGAACGCGTGCGCTGGATCGAGGAGAAGATCAAGCTTGGCCGTGTTGGCGAGGTCGAGGACATCATGGGCGCGGTGAATTTTCTTGCCTCCGATGCCGCAGCATTGATCACCGGCACGGCGCTGTTGATTGACGGGGGGTGGACAGCGGACTGATGGCACGCGAAACTGCGACATCCCTTGATGTGGCCCGCCATGCCGGCGTCAGCCAGTCGGCCGTCAGCCGGGTATTCACGCCCGGTGCGTCGGTATCGCGGGAAATGACGGATCGTGTCCGTGCCTCAGCAGAAGAGCTTGGCTATCGCCCGAATGTTCTGGCACGCACGATGATCACCGGGAAATCGCGCCTGATCGGTCTGGTGGTGGCCTATCTCGACAATCAGTTCTATCCGGAAATTCTAGAAAAGCTATCAACCCGTCTGCAGTCGCAGGGCTATCATGTCCTGGTTTTCATGGCCCAGCAGACAGCTGGCAATGTCGATGCGGTATTGCAGGAAATTCTGGATTATCAGGTCGATGGGATCGTTCTCGCCTCGGTGGCCATTTCATCGTCACTTGCCGAGCAATGCGATGCGGCCGGCATTCCGGTGGTGCTGTTCAACCGCGCCCAGAAGGATGACCGGTTTTCCACCGTCACATCGGATAATTTTGGGGGCGGTCGCGAGCTTGCCGGTTTCCTTGTTGCCGGTGGTCATCAGCGGATTGCCTATATCGCGGGCTGGGAAGGTGCCTCGACACAGCGTGACCGAGAGGCCGGGTTCCGCGCAGGCCTTGCATCGCGCGGCCGTGATCTGTTCGCGCGGGGTGTTGGCAATTTCCAGTCCGACATGGCAGCCGAGGCGGCGCTGGAGATGTTTTCGTCGGCCGACCGGCCGGACGCGGTCTTCGTTGCCAACGACCATATGGCCTTTGCAGTGATGGATGTATTGCGGCATAGGCTGAATCTTCGGATTCCCGAAGATGTCTCGGTCGTCGGGTTTGACGATGTGCAGCTTGCCGCCTGGCCAAGTTTTGATCTGACAACAGTGCGCCAGCCATCCGGGCGGATGGTGGATGCGACTGTCGCCGCGCTTGTCGACAAAATCGAGAATGGAGACGGTGTACCTCAACGCGTTCAGGTGGACGCCAGATTGATTGTTCGCGGATCCGCACGTCGGCCGGAAACGCCTGTGGCAGACTGGGAAAGGGAGTAAGGCAATGAAGGGTTTCGATCCGAAATGGAAGGATTTCCCTGATTACATTCTGGGGATAACTGCCGAAATCTGGGAAGGCCGCGGGATCGCTACGCTGCATGATTACTACGCAGCTGACATCCCGGTACGTTCACCCGGCTCGGTTGTCAGTGGCAATCAGGGTGTGATCGCGGCCACCATGGCAACCCTTGCCGAATTTCCCGATCGCCGGCTTCTCGGCGAGGATGTAATCTGGTCGGGTTCACCGGAAGAGGGAATGCTGTCCTCGCATCGGATTCTGTCAACCGCCACCCATGCCGGAGACGGGGTATACGGCAACGCCACCGGCCAAAAGCTGGTCTATCGGATCATCGCCGATTGCCATGCCATCAACAATCAGATCAATGATGAATGGCTGATCCGTGATCAGGGCGCCATTGTCCGCCAGCTTGGCTGGGACCCGAAGGCCTATGCCGCCGATCTGATTGATCGCGAGGGCGGTGTCGAACACTGCACACCACCTTTTACACCGGCCATTGACATACCGGGTCCGTACAAGGGTCGGGGCAACGACAATGAATGGGGTGCGTCCTATGCCGATATCCTGACCCGGATGATGGGGGCTGACATGGCGGCAATCCCGGCCTGTTACGACCCTGCCTGCCAGCTGGAACTGCCTGGCGGCACAACCGCACATGGCCATGACGCGGCCGACCGTTTCTGGATGGGGCTTCGGGCCAGTTTTCCCAATGCCACTTTCACCATTGAACATCAGATCGGTCGCGATGATCCGGATATGGTGCCGCGTGCTGCGATCCGCTGGGGACTTCATGGTCTGCATGACGGGTGGGGAAGCTTTGGCGCGCCGTCGGGCGCCGAGGTATATGTGATGGGGATCAGCCATGCCGAATTCGGCCCGCGAGGTTTGCGCCGGGAATATGTGCTTTTTGACGAAACGGCGATCTGGAAACAGATCATCATGAAGACGGGGTAAAGACATGAATGCCATTGATCTGAACCAGCGCATTGTCCGGTACGGCGACCTGGTGCCATGCCGCACCGCCTTTATCGACGCGCATACGCCCGGAAGCGACAGTAAAGAGAACTTCACGATCATTGGAGGAGGCGTTTCCGAATCCGCTGACCAGCATGTGCATATCGCTGACACGCCGGGTTTCAACATCGGTGCGGCGGGTCAGCCGCCGAAATGCCGCAACTCGCTCCACGCGCACCGTACCGCCGAGGTGTTTTTTGTGCTGTCGGGACGGTGGCGCTTTTTCTGGGGCGCATCCGGCGATGATGGCGAGGTTGTGCTTGAGGAAGGCGATCTCATCAACATCCCGACGGGTATCTTTCGGGGCTTTGAAAATATCGGTACCGACTATGGAATGATCATGGCTGTTCTTGGCGGGGATGATTCCGGCGGGGGTGTTGTCTGGGCGCCACAGGTGATCAGGGAAGCTGGTGCGCATGGTCTTGTCCTTGGCGAAAACGGCACCCTGTATGACTGCAAGGCAGGAGCGGGTCTGCCAGAGGGTGTCGGGCCGATGCCGACCCTGACCGATGCCGAGATGGCGCAGTTTCCTTCCGTGTCGGCAGCGGAATTCGTGCCGCGTTTTGTTGCCCGGTACTGGGACATGATGGCGATGGCGGCCGGACAGCCTGCGCAGGTTATCGCGGCTGACGGGATGCTGCGTGACCGGCCCGGGTTTCAACTGCAACTGCTTCGCGATGGCAGCATTGACGAGGCACCCTACACAACCACCCGTCACGAGGTTCTGATGATCATGCGCGGCCATTGGCGTGTCACATGGGATGGTGGGCAGGCAACCGTTGGGCCAGGCGATGTTTGTGCGATTCCGCCGTATCAGACCGTGACACTGGCACCGTCGATGAGCGGTGAGGCCAGCCTGTTCCGTGTCATCACCACTGATGATGCGCCTGGCCCGACAAGCGATTTTCATGAATTGCCGGCGGTGCTTCGCCGGGGGAGGGGCTGATGACGGAGATCCTGACAAGCCATGTGGGCTCACTTCCACGCACGCAGGAGGTGGTGGATTTCATCTTCGCACGTGAACGCGGCGAGACATATGATGATGCAGCCTTTCAGTCCTGCATGACTGCTGCCTGCGCCGAAACGGTACGCCGCCAGGCCACGGCGGGGATCGATATCGTCTCGGATGGCGAAACCTCGAAAATCTCCTATGCCACCTATGTCAAGGACCGTTACACCGGATTTTCGGGGGACAGCCCGCGCAACGCCCCCGGTGATCTGAAGCTGTTTCCCGGCTTTCTTGAAAGGCTGGCCAACGATGGAGGCACCCCGCAATATGCGCGCCCGATGTGCACGGGTGAGGTAAGGCCGAAAGGCCAGGGTGAACTGCAGGCAGATATCGACAATCTCAAGGCGGCGATGGCGGCGCAAGGTCTGGAACGCGGCTTTATGAATGCCGCCTCGCCCGGTGTGATCTCGTTGTTCCTGCAGAACCAGTATTACAAGACGCGCGAGGCCTATCTGGCGGCGCTGGCCGATGCCATGAAGGCCGAATATGAAACCATCGTCGCCGCCGGGCTGGATTTGCAGCTGGATTGCCCGGATCTGGCCTTGTCACGTCACATGCTGTTTGCCGACCTCAGCGATGATGAATTCGTTGCTGTTGCCAACATGCATGTCGAAGCTCTCAACCACGCGCTTCGGGACATCAATCCGGCACAGGTACGGGTGCATATCTGCTGGGGCAATTATGAAGGGCCTCATGTCTGTGATATCGACATGGACAAGGTGTTTCCAACCCTGATGCGGACCCGGGCGCGTTATGTCCTGTTTGAAACATCAAACCCCCGGCACGCCCATGAATGGACTGTCTTCCGTGACCGGGCGAGCGAAATTCCGGATGACAAGGTGCTGGTGCCGGGCGTTGTCGATACCACCACGAATTTCGTCGAACATCCCGAGTTGGTGGCACAGCGCATCGCCCGTTTTGTTGATATTGTCGGAGCGGATCGCGTGATTGCAGGGTCCGATTGCGGCTTTGGCACCTTTGCCGGCTTTGGTGCCGTTGATCCTGATATCGCCTACGCCAAGCTTGCAACGCTTGCCGAGGGTGCGGCGCTGGCCAGCGGCAGGCTCTGACCACCGCCATGAACCTGCCACTGGCCCTGCTTCCCGGAATGATGTGCGATGATCGCCTGTTCGCGCCGCAGCTGACGGGTCTTGGACAGCACCGGCAGATTATCATCCCGGACTATGGCATGGCGGACAGCATGGATGCCATGGCGGCAGGCCTCCTTGCCAATCTTCCACCGCGCTTTGCGCTTGGTGGTGTGTCGATGGGTGGAATTCTGGCGATGGAAATCATGCGGCAAGCACCGGCGCGTGTCTCGCATCTGGCACTGATCGACACGAATCCCTTTGCCGAGCGAGATGAGGTAAGACGCAGACGTGGCCCGCAGATCGAGGCTGTGCGCGAGGGGCAGCTTGAAACCATCATGCGCGATGAGATGAAGCCAGCCTATTTCACGCATCTGGCGGACAGCCGCGCGCTTCGCGATCTGTGTCTGGACATGGCGTTGTCGGTTGGTCCGCAGGCATTCATCCGTCAATCACTGGCGCTTCGTGACCGACCCGATTACAGTCAAACGCTCCGGCAGGTGACCTGCCCGGCGCTGATCCTGTGTGGACGACATGACACCCTCTGCCCCGTTTCACGTCACGAAGCCATGCTGGACATGATCCCGCATGCAAAGCTTTGTATCGTCGAGGATGCAGGGCATCTGCCAACCATCGAAAAGCCTGAAGAGGTAACACAGGCGCTTCAAGACCTTCTGGAGGAAACGCATGGATGACGCCCTTTTGACACTGCTTCGCTCGGTCGACACGCCCACTGTCTGCAACGCCATCGAAACGGCACAGGGACAACGGGGTTTCAATGCCTTCACGCATGGCACGGTTCTGTCATCGGCACCGGAGGCTGGCGCCATTGTTGGCTATGCCCGCACCGCGCGGATTGCGGCGAAGGCGCCATCATCGGATCCGGCTGACGAGGTGCGGGCAAGGCGGCTTGGCTATTATCGGCATATGTCTGAAGCCGAATGTCCGGCGATTGCCGTAGTCGAGGATATCGATTATCCGCATGCTGTTGGTGCCTATTGGGGCGAGGTGAACACGACGGTGCACAAGGCGCTCGGACTTGCCGGCGCGCTGACCAACGGTGTGATGCGCGATCTGGGGGATCTTCCCGATGGGTTTCCCGTCATCGCCGGGTCGATCGGGCCAAGCCATGCCTTTGTTCATGTTGTTGACTACGCAGCTGGCGCAAGGGTGTTTGAGCTTGATATAGCCGAGGGTGACCTCGTGCATGCCGACCGGCATGGGGCGCTGGTCATTCCGCCGGATGTGGTTGGTGATCTTGCTGCCGCCATCGAAACATTGTTCCGTGCCGAGCGCTGCATTCTCGATCCCGCGCGCAAGGGACCGATGAATTTTGCTGAATTCGAGGCCGCCTGGGCGGCCTTTGAACAGGCGCGGACCTGAAGGGTCAGCCACAATGCGCGATATGATTAAGCTTATGATCCAGGAGGTGCCCCTGCCCCTCGAACCAATTCGATCCAAATCCAGCAACCAGCCCCAGTAACCCCTCGGAACTTGGACCGAAGGGTTGCTGTGGATGGTTGCAGGCCCCGGATGAGTTGAACGACCAGACTGTGGTCATCAATGGCGATGACGTTCGACAAGCGGCACTGGCATTTGTCAGACTTCGAGCGATTCAAGAAGAAGCGCCACCTGCGCGCCATGCATGTCACGATCACGGAGGCTGCCCTGCGGATGCGGGCGCGGGAAGCTGAGTTTAAGGACATTCAGCGTCGGCATCTCGAAGCGTTTGAGATGTGAGGCGTCAAGTCGCAGATGATCCGCCACACGTTCCGCCGGCAAGGCCGCCACCACCCGTGCCAGCACATCCGGACTGTCACAGAAGATATCGATGGTGATCCAGAACGGGCCGGCATTCTTTGACCTGATGCGGCTTGCCACCTCGCGAAGCTCAGCCATGGCCAACCTCGTCAACGCGGAGTCGGAACCCGTCCATCGGATCAGTCAGGCGCAGCACATGATTGAGCGCGAATTCATAGACCGCGCCACGGTCGGAATGCACCGGTGACACCGGAAACGCAAAGGTTGGCATCGGTTCATCATCGGTCAGCGGATAATGCAGAAGATGCGGGTTGATCACCGCGGCGATCTCGCTTGCCACAGTCTGGCCGGCGCCGGTGATCAGCAACATCACCCCGACCTCGACAGGCGAGCCGCGATCCCGTTCCAGACCGCCAAGCGCCGAATCCACCCCGATCAGGCGCAGCTCGATATCATAGGCATCATCCGGCAGGCCAAGGGAGACAGTGATCAATCCCCGGCAATGCGCCAGTAGCCGGTCCGCCCAGTCAGATACCGCGTCGACATAGCGGGGATCGCGTATCACCGCCAGCATCATTGTCTGGTACCCGGCAAGGCGCGCGCCCTCCAGCTTGACCCGGTAATCCGGGGCCGCCACCCAGGCGGCGCCCTCGACCCTGACACCATCATCTGCTGCCTCGGCATAGCTGGCCGCCGTCACATCAAGATGGCCGCCGGGTTCATGCAGGATCCAGGGATCGCTGTTCTCATACAGCATATGCGCCGCCACTGATTGTGGCGTGCATCGCACCCCGTCGCCCATCGGCGTGACGGTAAAGCCGGTCTCATCGAAACTCACCATGATCACCCCGCTGGCCGGACGGGTGGTACAGAAAGCTCCGCATTCGGCGATTTTCGCGCCATGCCATGCCGCGCCAGCATGCGCCCCGCGCGCCAATGGCAGTGCGGCAATCGTCGCGGTGTCGGTGGTCCGTCCGGCCAGCACCACATCGGCGCCGGTGTCAATGGCCGCCTGTATCTGCTCGGCCCCGGCAAGCGCAACGATGTTCGTCATACCCGCCAGCGCGGTATCATCGATCGGCAGTGCCGGATCAAGTGGCGACAGGCGGCCGGCATCACGCGCGCGCCGAAGTTCATCGATCGGTACATCGCTGTAGAGACGGGCCACACGCAGGCTCTGACCAAGCTCGGCGACAAGCTCACAGGTGATCTCGAACATCCAGTCAACGGCACTGGCGCTCCCGCAGGTACCACAACTGCCAATCACCAGCGGCACACCGGCGGCGGCGCGCGCCGCGAGAAGCTGCCGCCATTCATCGCGGCAGACAGCACGGCTGTATTTCGACGTGCCGGTGCCAAGATAGAAGGGTCCGCTGTCAGTCGACCCGCCATCAATGGCAATGATGTCGGGGCTGGCCGCAACACCGCGCGCCAGCGCGTCAGTATCGAAACCGAGACCGAGAACGCCTGACGGGACAAGGACCCGGGTCGGCATCATCCCCGGTCCCGGTCGGCATCATCATCCGGCGTCACCCGGGCCGGAGTACGCAGATAGGGCCGCAGGAACAGCGGCAGGATGAATCCCGCCACGGCGGCGATCCACAGCCCGATCGATATCGGCGAGGCGAACAGATAGGTCCAGTCACCGTCAGACAGCACCATGGCGCGGCGCAGGCTGACCTCCATATGACCGCCAAGAAGAATGCCGAGGATCACCGGCACGGCCGGGATCGACAGCTTGCGAAGCACATAGCCAAGAACACCAAAGCCGATCATCAGAAGCAGATCGAAATAGCTTCCCGAGAGCGAATAGATGCCGACAAAAGAAATCATCGTGACACCGGGCAGCAGCACCGCCGCCGGCACCTGCAGGATCCGGCTGAACACGCGCACAAGTGGCACGTTCAGGATCAGCAGCACGACATTGGCGATCAGCAGCGAGGCGATCAGACCCCACACAACTTCGGGTCGTTCTGTGAACAGCAGCGGCCCGGGCGTGATATTCAGCGTCATCAGCAGCGCCAGCAATACCGCAGTCGTTCCCGACCCCGGCACGCCAAGCGTCAGCATCGGCACCAGCGCGCCGCCGGCTGCCGCGTTGTTGCCGGCCTCCGGCGCGGCGATGCCCCTGGGCTCTCCAGTGCCGAATGTGCTCTTGTCGCGGGCGGTCGATTTTTCCAGCATGTAGGCAAGGAAACTGCCAAGCGAGGCACCTGCACCCGGCAACAGTCCAGCGACAAAGCCGATGCCGGTGCCGCGCAGCATGGTCCAGCCACTGTTCATTATGTCTTTTACTGGGATGCGGATCTTCTCAAGCTTCACACCAATGGCGGAATCGCGGCCATGGCTCTCGATGAAGACAAACACCTCGGCGACCGCGAACAGGCCGACGATGGCGACCAGAAAATCGACGCCGTCAAACAGATGCAGGCTGCCGCCGGTGAAACGTGTCAGGCCGGTCGATTTGTCGACGCCGATCATCGCGATGCCAAGCCCGAGGCAGACTGAGATCGCGGCCTTTGCCTGATTGTTCGAGCCAAGCCCGCCAAGCGTGCAGAAAGCCAGAAGATAGAGCGCGAAATATTCCGCCGGCCCGAACATGAAGGCCACCCGCGCCAGAATCGGTGCCAGCAGCATCAACCCGATGGTGGCCAGAAACGCGCCGACAAATGACGCCACCCCCGACAGCACCAGCGCATCGCCAGCCCGCCCGGCCTTGGCCATCGGGTAACCGTCAAGTGTCGTCATCATCGCCGGTTCATCCCCCGGAATGTTGAGCAGGATTGAGGAGATACGCCCACCATACATGGCGCCGTAATAGACCGCCGTCATCAGCACCAGCGAGTGCGTCGCGTCGAGCCCGAAACTGAAGGCCAGCGGGATCAGGATGGCGACGCCGTTCGACGGACCCAGCCCCGGCAGCGCGCCGATCATCGTGCCGAGAATGCACCCGGCCACCGCCAGCGCCAGCGTTTCGGGCGACAGCGCGACAGAAAAACCGAGGGCAAGATTGGCGAACAGTTCCATGCGCCTACCCCATCAGCCAGCGCGGCAGGGCGAACAAACCGAGCCCCAGCGCATATTTGAAAATCACAAACAATCCGCCCGCCAGTGCCAGACCGATGATAACGCTCTGCCCGGCGCGGGGCCGGATCTGGTAGGACAGCGCCGCCGAGGCGATGGCGGTTGGCAGCAGAAAGCCGAGCGGCTTCAGCGCATAGGCATAGGCCACCAGAATCACCGTCGCGATGGCCAGTCGCGTGAGCGTCGCCAGACCCGGCCAGGCCGGCTCGGCATCAGGGCGCATCACCATCGTGGCCCCGGCCAGAAATGCGACGGCGGAAATCAACAAAGGAAATGCCTTCGGACCCAGAGGGTCGGCGAAGAAAGGCTCTTCAAGCTGACTGGCACCCGCCGCGAAGGCGAGTGCCAGAACAGCTACAATCAGCCCGGTGATCCGGTCTGACATTACTTCATAACGCCAAGTTCGACCGACATGGCGCGAACCTCGCCGATCACGCCGTCGACATAGGACTGGAAGTCACTGCCAACCATGTTGAACGGGGCCAGACCATTGGCGACCATGGCCTCCTTCCACTCGGAAGAGGCGCCAACCTTGCGAAGGGCTTCGGTCCACTGCTTGTAGGACGCGTCGGATGCATTTTTCGGGGTGTAAAGACCGCGCCAGTTCACTGCGATCACATCAACGCCCTGCTCGCGCGCTGTCGGGATGTTCTCAAAACCGGGGATCCGCTCCTCGGTGAAGGAGGCCAGAACCCGCACATCGCCGGACTTGATGAAGCCGACAACGCCCGAGATGTCACCGGTCATCGCGCTGGTGAAACCACCAACGGTCTGGGTGATGGCGTCGGCGTCACCGTCAACACCGATATATTTCACCTTCTTGATGTCGGTGAAGCCCTTGCGCTTCAGCGCCATCAGAACCTTCAGATGGTCATAGCCACCAGCGGCGGAGCCGCCAGCGAAGGCATGCTTCGACGGATCGGCGATCACCGCGTCAAGCAGGTCGTTCAGGTTCTGGTAGGGCGAGTCCTTCGCCACTACGATGACGCCGGGATCGGCGCCGATGGCACCAAGGAAGCGCACCTGATCGGCGGTCATGCCGGAATAGGCGTTCTGCGCGAGGCGTGTCGCGGTCGCGGTCGAGGCGGCGACAATCAGGTCGGCGTCACTGTTGCGCTCGTTCACGACATGGGTGAAGGCGAGTCCGCCACCACCACCGGCCATGTTGGTGACCTGGATCGAGCCGTCATAGGCACCGATATCGGTCATGATCTTGGTGATGGTCCGGCAGGTGAAATCCCATCCACCCCCCGGGTTCGCCGGTGCGATGCACTCGGCGGCAAATGACTGCGCGCTCAGACCGACGCTGAAGGCGGCGGCAAACGACAGTTTCAGGATATGTTTCATGTCAATTCCTCCCATGAACAGTAAATGATCAGGACCCGATACGGGTTCTGTCCGATCTTTACGACATTACCTTTCCTGACTAACCTGACACCATCCTGACACGACATGTGTTGACAAAGAATGGCCTGACAAAGAATGGCGCCACCATGAAGGTACTGATTATTGAAGATTCGCGCGATTTTGCGCAGCCGCTGAAGAATTTCTTCAGCCTCGACGGGCATACCAATGATCATGCCTGCACCCTCGGTGAAGCAAGGGAATTCATGGATGTCTCACACTATGACATGATACTTCTCGACATCATGCTTCCCGATGGTGATGGCCGCAGGTTCCTGAATGAAATGCGTTCCCGCAATGATGATTCACCGGTGATTGTGATGACCGCGCGCTCGGAAGTATCGGACCGGATCGATCTTCTTGATATCGGTGCCGACGATTATATCGTGAAACCTTTTGAGTTCGCCGAACTTGAAGCACGCTGTCGTGCCGTCCTGCGGCGGCACAAGGGGCAAAGCCAGCTGCAACTGGCGTTTGGCCAGGTTGTTCTGCACCCGCTTCTGGCAACGCTTGAACATGGCGGCACAACGCACACGCTTCGCAACCGCGAGCTTCGCCTTCTCGAGGTCTTCTTCAATTCTCCGGAAATCTACTTTACCAAGGAGCAGCTTACCGACCGGCTTTTCTCGATTTCGGAATCGGTGACCGAGAACGCCATCGAGGTCTATATCGGCCGGCTGCGAAAGAAACTCGCCGGCAGCAGCGCACGTATCGAGACCGTTCGCGGCATCGGATACAGGCTCGTCTCGACATGACCCGCACCTCGCCAGCGCGGCTGTCGCTTCGCAACCGGTTGCTGGTGATCCTCGCTATTCTGGTTGCCATCTTCTCGCTGGTTCTGTTCGTCTCCATGCGCACACTTGCCGGCCAGGCGGTGAGCGCCGCGCAGGACGGCCTGCTGAAGGCGGCGGCGGTCAGCATTCTGGAAAAGGTCAGGATCAGTGATGGCGCCCTGTTCTTTGACCTTCCCTATGACACATTCACGATCCTTGGTTCGATCGGTGAGGACCGCATATTTTACCGGATTGATGCCAATTCGACCTTTCTGACCGGCTATGAGGATCTTCCGATATCGGATTCATATGGTGATGAAAGAACGCCTGCCTTTGCGTCGATAGACTATCTGGGAGAGATATTACGGGTGGCGGCAATCGAGAAACCCGTGCTTGTGGAGGGGCGGAGCATTCGCATCCGAGTGCTCATCGGCCAGACATCGAATTTCCAGGCTCAACTGCTTTCACAGCTGACAGAAAATCTGCTGGTCATCGTTGTAAGCTTCTGTCTGTTTGCCGGGCTTCTGGCGGTGCTGACAGTGAATTCGATGCTCAATCCCATCCGGCGGCTTGCCGACGCCGTTGGCAGACGCGGGCCTAACGACCTTCGCCGGGTGGACCATCCGACGCCGCAGGAACTGGCGCCGCTGATGACAGCACTCAATGACTTCATTGCACGGCTCAACGGAGCTCTCAAACAGACCGAAATCTTCATCGCCGAGGCGGCGCACCATATCCGTACCCCACTCGCAACGGTGAAGTCGGAAGGCGAACTCGCCCTGCGCAAGGCGCGGAAGCCGGAGAACCGGGCGCATCTTCGCAATATCGTCAGATCGGTCGAACAGGCCAACCGTTCGGCAACACAACTGCTTGATCACGCCATAGTCCTTTATCGGATGGAACAGCCCGAACGGCGCACGGTCGGGGTGCTGCAATGCGTCAACGACATGGTTTCCAGCTTCGCACCATCGGCTGAGCTGCGTGACATCGAGATCACGGTAGACAGTGACATTTCGGCGGGGCTGGAACTGTATCTTGACCAGACACTTCTTGAAACGGCATTGCGAAACCTGCTGGACAATGCGCTGAAATATTCCGACGCCGAGACAACAATCTCGATCAGCCTGAATGCCTCGCCTGACAGATGCAGGATATCCGTTCGCAACCGGCCGGCAACGATGATCGAAATCGATCCGGACCTGATGATAAAGCGGTTCAGCCGCGGCGCCAATGCCACCAATGTCGTCGGATCGGGACTCGGGCTCGCCATCGTGCGCGAGGTGATGATGGCGCTTGGCGGCACGCTGGACATAGACTTTGAGGAAGGGGGGAGTTTATGCGCTTCACTGTCATTATCGCGGCGCTGATCTGCTGGTGCGCACCTGCGGCCAGCATGACAATCGAGCTGGAACGGCGTTTCGGTGCCGAGCAGGCGAAAGAAGAATTTGCCATCCTGTCTTCAACGGATATCGAGCTTTTTGCCCCGGTCATCGAGGCATTCGTGGCTGCAAGACCGGATGTCGCGATCCAGTATGTTCTGGCATCAAGCCGCGATATCTATTCCGAAATCGATTCCGGTCGGGCGCGGCATGATCTGGTCATTTCCTCCGCGATGGATCTGCAGATGAAGCTGGTCAATGATGGCCATGCCGGCAGCTTTGAAAGCCCTGTGACGGCGGGTCTTCCTGACTGGGCCAAGTGGCGCAACCAGCTTTTCGGGTTCGCTGTCGAACCGATCGTTCTGGTCGTGTCGCGCCGCGATTTCGCCGCGCTGCCAACACCAACAAGCCGTCGCCATTTTCTCGACATCATCAGGTCGAACCCGGCGATGTTCCGCGATCGGCTGATGACCTATGATGTCAATATCTCCGGCACCGGATTTCTGTTCGCCACCCAGGATGCCCGGCAGTCCGACACCTTCTGGCGCTTGTCCGAGGTCATGGGGTCAATGGGAACCAGACTGTCCTGCTGCTCCGGAGAGATGCTGGCCCGCGTCGAAAGCGGCGAAATGGCCGCGGCCTACAATGTCGTTGGATCTTACGCGCAGGCGCGCGCCGCGAAGCATGGCAACATCAAGGTGGTGCATCTCGAGGATTACACCAACATTCTGCTCCGCACCGCCTTCATCCCCCGCCGCAGCCTGAAATCCCGTCAGGCCGGCGAATTCCTGGACTTCCTGCTCAGTCGCAGAGGTCAGGTCATTCTCGAACAACAGGGCGGTCTGCCGTCGATTTTCAACAGTTCGATCGTCGAGATCACAAATGCAAAGCCGATTGGTCTGAATACCGGATTGCTGGTCTATCTCGACAGGTTGAAGCGGGAAAACTTCCTTCGTGAGTGGAACGCCGCTCTCGTTCAGTAACAGGTTGGGAAAGGCTCTGAACAATCATTCTCGCGTTGCTGCTCTCCCGGCAGTCAACAGTGTGATCGACGCCTCCCAAATTGGGCAAGCGATTGTCACGGTGATACAGCCAATGCTGGTTTCAGAGGCAGGATTTGAACCCTTCGCCAGGCGCAAAGAAAATCAGGCGTCCTTGCCTCTGCCCTTTCACCACAGCCCAAGCTGCCTCGTGTGAAACACCTCCAGAC
>RFZL01000048.1 GCA_009920665.1 Alphaproteobacteria bacterium
GAGTGCGCGACCCTTGCCGGTCTTGGTTTCACCTCGGCGGATGACGGGCTCATGGGTCATCAGGGGTTTGTCGGCGCACATCTTCCCGGCGGGACGGTCGCGGCCGAACCCGGGATGGCCTTTGACAGCTACCTGTTTCCGGACAACAAATACAAGCTTCACGCCTGTTGCCACGGACTGCATCCGATGATCGAGGCGCTGCTTGGTGCGAAAGAAATGGCTGGGGTGCCGCTGGATGATATAGGCGGTTTTTCCCTGTCGACCAATCCGCGATGGTTGGCGGTTTGTGATATCAAACGGCCACGCACCGGGCTGGAGGTGAAATTCAGCTATAACTGGCTGGCCGGGATGACGCTGCGTGGCGACAATACGGGTGATGACAGGCTGTTCACCGACAGCATCGCCGGTGATGCCGCGCTCGCCGGATTTGCCGAGAGGATCAGCGTCACGGGTGATGACAACCTGACCGACCTGCAGGCGCGCGGCGAGATCAGGCTCAAGGATGGTCGCCGTATTCCGGTCTGGTTTGATCTGGCTGATTCGTTCGCCCCGGATGTGCTTGCCGAAAAGCTGCGAGGGAAATCATCGACGATCATCGGCGATGCGAGCGTTGCTATCTGGGACCTGCACCCGCGCCTCGGCCAGCTTGGCGCGCGTGATATCGCTGCCGTGATGATCGCGGCCACCTCAGATGGCGCGATGACAGCCGGCTGACAGCCGCTGCTGGCGGGCATCCTCCAATGACCGGCCGGCGTCGCGCCCTACCATCCGGCAGTCGCCTGCATCGCCACCGGCCCACCATCGCGGGCTGTCCACAGTGACATCCCGTCCGCCGTTTCCGCGGCATGCACGCCGAAAGGCACATCGTCGAACAGCGGGGATTTGCCGCGGAAGCTGAAGGTTTTCGGTGTTCTTCCTGCCAGACCGGCCGCCATATGCGCCATCAATGTCGCCTGCAACGGCCCATGGACCACGAGGCCGCCATAACCTTCGACCTCGCGGGCATAGGGGGCATCATAATGAATGCGGTGGCCATTGAAGGTGATCGCCGAATAGCGGAACAGCATCGTCGGCGTCGGCGTGACCGTCAGATTATGCGTGCCGGCCGGTGCCGGGTCCTCCTGTCTCGCCGGACCCGAGCCAGTGGCGGGTGGTGGGTCGCGATAGACGATATCCTGGCGCTCGCGCACGCATGTCCGGGCGTCCTGGCCATATTCATGAATGACCGTGACGAAGCACAAGGTTCCCGACCGGCCTGTTTTGATTTCGACATTCTCGATGGTGGAATGACGGGTGACGTCACTGCCAATGATCAGCGGGTCCCTGAATTCGATTTCGCCGCCAGCCCACATCCGGCGTGGCAGCGGCACGGGCGGCAGGAACCCGCCGCGCTTCGGATGCCCGTCATGGCCAAGTTCGTCCAGCGGGGCAACGGGCTGGGCAAGGCAGAAATGGATCATCAGCGGCGCAGCACCGCCACTCTCGGTCGGCGCATCGGCACCGATGGTCGCGTTGAAGCGCGCCACAAGCTGCGGCGACAGCATTTCCGACATGGTCTCGCTGTTGCCGGTCCAGCGGCGAAGATGGTCAAGCTCGAGATCCATGACAGGGCCCTTTGCGTATGTGTCAGAACGAGCGTGGCATGCCAAGCACATGTTCGGCAATGTAGCTGAGGATCAGGTTGGTCGAAATCGGCGCCACCTGATAGAGCCGTGTCTCGCGGAACTTGCGCTCGATGTCATATTCGCAGGCGAAACCGAATCCGCCATGGAACTGGATACAGGCATTGCCGGCTTCCCATGATGCCTTGGCGGCCAGATATTTCGCCATATTCGCCTCGGCACCGCAGGGCTTGTCGGCGTCGAACAGCGCGCAGGCCTTGTAGCGCATCAGGTCGGCGGCCTCGACCTCGATAAAGGCTTCGGCGATCGGGAACTGAACGCCCTGATTCTGCCCGATCGGGCGGCCGAACACCTCGCGCTCGCTGGCATAGGATGAGACACGGTCGATGAACCAGTAGCCGTCACCTATACATTCTGCCGCAATCAGGGCGCGTTCGGCATTCAGGCCGGTCATGATGTATTTAAACCCCATGCCTTCCTCGCCAATCAGGTTTTCGGCCGGAATCTCGAGATTGTCGAAGAACAGCTCGTTCGTCTGGTGGTTCACCATATTGTCGATGGGGCGCACCGTCATGCCTGACTTCGTGGCCTCATGGATATCGACAAGGAAGATTGACAGCCCCTCGGATTTCTTTTTGACCTCGTTCAGCGGCGTGGTGCGCGCCAGCAGGATCATCAGGTCGGAATATTTCACCCGGCTGATCCAGACTTTCTGGCCATTGATGACATAGCGATCACCCTTGCGCACCGCGGTTGTCTTGATCTTCGTGGTGTCGGTGCCGGTTGTCGGTTCCGTCACACCCATCGACTGCAGGCGTAGCTCTCCACTGGCGATGCGCGGCAGATAGGTCTGGCGCTGTTCTTCCGAGCCATGCCGGATCAGCGTATTCATATTGTACATCTGGCCGTGGCAGGCCCCGGAATTGCCGCCGGCGCGGTTGATCTCTTCCATGATCACGCTTGCCGCCGTCAGTGACAGGCCCGACCCGCCATATTCCTCGGGGATAAGCGCGGCCATCCAACCGGCCTTTGTCAGCGCATCGACAAACTTTTCCGGATAGGCACGGTCATGGTCAACCTTGCGGTGGTACTCATCCGGAAATTCGGCGCAGACGGCGCGCACACCGGCCCGAATATCCTCAAATTCGTCAGACATGGACTGCAAAACGATCTCCATCGGTTGATATGACAATGTATAACGTAGGTGCTGACGTCTCAAATACGGCCTTCATATGGACGCCATACATAATCCATATGCGATGCTGCCAATGCCGGGCAATCACAATAACAACCCGGTAAATTATGCCCTGCAACGTGAGTTGCAATTTGGTCGCGCATATTGTTCACCACAACCTTTCCCGAAGATGGCTGTCGCAAGCAATGGCTGTGGTGGTTCCTGTTGCGACCAGTTCCTTCATGATCGGCGCGTTCAGCGCCCGTCCATCTGAAATATCTCTCAAATATCGGGCTTGCGGACCGAACTTCAGCAAATCGGGCCGAAAAATTTTCATCACATCCGTATCAACCCTTTTTCAAGGAGATACAGATGAAATCGAACAAGCTTCTTTCAGCGCTGATGGCAACTGGCGCTTTGTTCAGTGCGAACCTCGCCGGCGCCCAGACCATCAGCGACACCCGCACCGGTTATGTAACGGCTGTCGAGACAGTCTGGACGCAGCGTGTCATTCACGAGCCAGTGACAACGACATCCTGTCATACGACCCGTTCGCATGCGGGCGTGCAGGGCAATGTGGGTGACATGGTCATTGGCGGGTTGGTCGGCTCTGCGATTGGTAACAAGTTGAGCGACAATCATGGTGCCGGCTCTCTCGGCGCGCTGTTTGGTGCTGTCGCTGCGATGGACAAGTCACCGCGCCAGCGGCGGGTCTGTCGTGATCAGACAAGCTATCACCAGAGGACCGAGAATGTGGCCGACCACTATCTGGTTCATGTGCGCGCCGATGGCCGCAGCCTGACATTTCGCTCGAACCACCGCTACCGCGTGAACCAGCGTGTCAACCTCTCCGTGTCCTCGAATTATGGGCTCATGCGCTGAGGCCAACGCAGTCACATGACCCGTAACCCGAACGCTTCAAACCAAAAAGGAAGTTTTTCATGAACCGTCTATCCATTCCCCTCATCGCACTTGGTGCGCTCAGCGTGGCTGCCTGCCAGCAGACGGTGCTGACATCATCTGCGCCGACAATTTCGGTCATTGATCGTGCCAATGAAATGCAGAATGTGCTGAATTTCGATTCCTGCCTGAGCAACGGTCTGGAACAGGACGCACAGGCGGCGGCCAGTGATGAGCCTGGCCAGTATCTGGCCAGCGCGAAAACTCTTGCCGGATGTGATGCAAAGCTTCGTGATTCCGCCTCGCTTGTGGATATCGATCAGCGCATGCAGGCAAAGGCCCTCGCGGTCCAGAACTATATCAAGGGCGGCGATATCCAGAATGCCCGGCTGGCGCTGATGGATTTTGAGGCCAGCTTTGATGGCGCCGACCTCATTTATGCCGATGGCAGTTCTTTCACCGACACCATGCATGTGCTGTTGCACAGCTTTGATGACCGTGTCGGGTACAAGCTGGCCTCCCTGAATGCCCGCCGAAAGGTCAAGGACGAGGTGCGCCGCGCCTGGTACTGGCAGAACAACTGAACCGGTAGAAAGGATCCCCTGTCATGAAACAGAACGGCATGAGACACGGACGTCACAGCCTCCCGCCCCGCAAGGCGATGATCACGGTGGTAACGGGCCTGGCCTTGCTGGCTGCTGGTCCGGCACTTGCCTCCACCGGTCAGGGTTGGCAGCCACAGATCAGCGAAAAGATCCTCGTGCTGCCACAAAAGCATCTGGAGCGCGCGGTTCAGCGGGACTTCGCCGCTTCGCCACTGGCCAGCGACATGCTGGATATTGATCGTCAGATCGCCTCTGAAGTCACAAATATCCAGTCATTGAGCGAGAGCCAGCATCTCTATGAAGGTGATGCGGCGATGGAGGTCAAGCATCAGGTGCTGGCAGGCAAGCGTGCCTATATCGGCCTGATGGGTGACCAGATCGCCCTGAAGCGCAAGAAACTGGAAACCCAGCTCCGTCTCTATCGACATCTGGCCCGAACAGCCCGGCGCAACGCCAGCAACCTTGAAAACCAGCGCGAGGTTGCCGCTGCCATTGATACCGCGCAGCAGCGGGCCGAGAAGGTCGAGAGCACCTTGCGAGAGGATCTGTTCTATTCCACCAATCTGCCTGAAAGCAAATTTGGCGAGGACTATGCGGCCAACCGGCAGGCCATCGAGTCACTCCGTGCCGCTATCGCCAACCATCCGCTGAACCGGGCCGGCGACGGCGTTGATGCGCCGCGGAGCAAGATCGAGGAGCTGCAGCGGCTGGAGATGAATGTTGAGGCACAGCTGGCCATTCTCGACATGGAGGATGAGGTGCTTGGCCACATGGCAAAGCTTCTGTCCCTCGATGCCATGGCGTTCGCCGAAGAGGTTGCGGAGCGCGCCTATCTGGAAAATGAGCAGATGCTTGATGCCCCTGATTTCAGATCTCCGGCGGCCGGCGTGAAGCTCTTTGTGAGTTTCTGATGTCTTCACCGGCGCATTCACCATCGATCCATTTGGAAAGGAAATCGAACATGACACGTCACATCATCAAATCCTGCCTCGTCGCGGCGGCGCTGCTGACCAGTGCGCCGGCATTCGCCGGGTCACTTGAAAACCTGGAAAGGGAGCGCTCCATCATGGTCTCATATCTTCTTGATGCGGATCTGAATGTAGCGCAGCGCGAGGAAAAAATTGCCTTTTCAAAGCGCCGTCTGGCCGATCTTGAGCGGATTGCCTTGAACGACAAGGCGCTGAAGGAGTCGCGCAGCCCGCTGGTGCTGAAGATATTCAAGAATTACGAGATGTCGTTCCTCGTACATTCCGCTGCCGAGTCGGGTCGTTCAATGCCCACGCACTGGCTGGAAGGTATCGGCCTGTCCACCAGCGATCTGATGAATGCGCGGTCGATTCGATGACAGCCCTCGTCCTCACGGCCAGGAGTGGCAGATCGCCGATCGGCCACATGCCAGGGCGGTTCGGGCTGACGATGCAGGCGGTCAGCCTGTTTCTGGGGCTTGTCGTGATCGTCATCGCCATGGCCAATCTTGCCACTGGCATGACACCGGTGCAAATCCTTGACTGGAGTCTGGATATGCTCGGTGGCGGTTTCCTGCTGTTGCTCTCGGCGCTTGTCATCACCGCCATTTTCTGTTGCGTGCGGATGATTGACAGTGCGCATCACGCGCAGTCCGACCTTGAACGGCAAAAATGGGTGCAGGCGGGGCTGCAGGCATGCAACGGAATCGCCACGCTGGCCCTGACCTTTACCCTGCTCGGGATCAGCCTCGGCATCGGTCAGCTGTCGAACAGCAGTCTGACCCCCGACAGCATCGACAAGGTGATTGCCACGCTGACTGATGATTTCAGCATGGCCTTCCTGACATCGGTAATCGGATTGCCGCTCTCGGCCATTCTGCGCACCATCCTCATCGTCCTGAATGCCTCACTGGCGCTTGGCAGCACTTCGGTTGCCGATCCGGACAGCAGCGAGGCTGATGCCGGCGCCACCGTTACCTCTTCCTGAACCGGAGACAAGTTTTCATGCGATACCTCATCTTCAACATCACCGTCCTCTCGGCGCTTGGCTACCTGTTCATGGCCTCGCCAGAACAATCCTTTACCAGCTGGATCGGCAAGGCGCCGCAGATGTATGACGCGGCAAAAACGGCTGGGCGTGACAGCGTAGCCGGAACTGATTCCTCGGAAACCGCCGGCACCGCGCTTCTCGAAACCATGGAGCCGGTGGTCGAGGAGGTGCTGTCATCATCCAAAGCACCGACACCGACGCCGGCGCAGATGCCAGCCCCGGGCCAGGCTGAAACGGCACCGGTTGAGGCGCGCCAGCCCGATATGGTGAAGGCCGAGGCCGCGCCGGCGGATGTCAATGCGGACCCGGACGTTGAACCTGTCACGATACAGGACATCGAGACCATCATTCGTACCCTTCTGGAAGCCAGGGGAGGCGAGGCCGGTGATCAGGATAATGGCGTGACTGCGACAATCGAACCTGTCAAGGCGGCCCCGGTGGAAGTTCCAGTGGCAGTTCCGGCTGCAGCCACATCGAGACAGGCGGCAGCGGGCGGGACAGCTTCGGATGGTGAAGCCATACTCCCGTCATCACCGGGCCCAAAGGCACTGGCGCAGACACCACCATCGCAGGCCGGCCCCGAAGGCGGGCTTCAGGCTGGCGCGGCGCCGGAGCAGAGGCAAATGGCCACCAGAGCCGCAGCCCCCTCGCAAGCTGCTTCCAGCGAGATGAGTGATGCCGATATTGCTGCTGCCTTTGCCGAGCTCCAGCAATCGGCAGGCATACAGCCATCGGGAACAGACCAGTTGCCATCGACCGACCTTGCTGCCGTCACCGATGCGGTGGCAAGCGGCAATCCTGCCGGTGATCTGGCCGATCTGCCGGCTGCAGACGCCGCTCCTGTCTTCATGTCCCCGCGGCAACGGGCTGACAGCCTCGATCTGATGGTCGAGGAGTTGCAACTCATCTATCTGGAACGGACCGGTGGTTGATCGACGCAATCTCACGATCCCGATCAATCTGGCATTCCTTGCGGTTCTGTTGGCGGTATCGGTGTTTGTCACCGACACGCCCCCGACACAGGTGGCTGAAAAGAAGATGCCGGTCCCACCGGCTGACGCCATGCCGGCCCCGCCCGAGCATCCTGCCGAAACCCCGCCATCTGCCGGGCGGGCATTTGCCGGGCAGGCATTTGGCGGGCAGGCGCTCAGGCTGAGCGCACTGTCGATGCCGCCACTGCCGGAGCTGCCGGTGGCAGCGGCCGAGAGCCGGAAGCCGCCGGTTGAGGGGATCCAGCGCCAGGAGAGCCCGGTCGAGCCCCGCCCTGTTCCGCAGGTCACGCCATCGCCGGTGGCAGAGCTGAAGGTACCATCGGTTTCGGCCCGGCCAGACCCGCTGCCGTCGGCCCCGGCAAGGAGCGAGCCAGAATTGGCGCCAATCTCCCCGTTGGTCCCAGCTTCGGCAGATCTGAAGCCGCTGGCAGCGACACGGCTGGCAGCGACACCGGTGCAACCGTTGCCGGCGCGACAGTTTCCGGTGCAACCGCTGCCGGCGCTCGAAAGACCGCAGCCGTCGATGACGCCGAAAACAAGGCCGCTGGCGCCAAAGTCAGATTTGACGCCTTTTGCAAAAGCACCGCGCGGGGCATTGCCGGCCAGCTCCGGTGCCGACATCATCCCGCTCCGCCCCGCAACAGGGAAGGTGCCGGATCAGAGGCGGATGCCGGGCTCCACCCCGCCGCCGGTGATGCCGATTGAGGTGGCGACGGCGGTCAGCGCGCGCCCGGCGACCGCAGCAACAAAACCACAGGACATCCGCCCCGGGGCAGTCGACCTGCAAATGGCGGAACGGCTCATGGACAGTCAGGAACAAGCGCTGTCGCTGGAGTTTCTCTGGCCCGCCGACCGGCGCAGCCATTCCCGAATCTATGCAAATCTCACGCAATGTCTTGGTGTGGAAACCGGTGTCATTGACAGGAACAGAAGGGTGCATCTTGGTGCTGGTGGTGGCAGAAGCTTCAACACCGCCTTGCATTCGCCTTTCATGCGGCTTGTCGATCAGCCGGTCGACCCGCGGGAGAACCGGATTATCGAACGTCTTCGGACCGGTCAGCATCTTGATGCCGGTGGCGGCATGGCGGTGCGTGTTTTCAGGCGCGCGCATGACATGCGTCTGCTGGCATCGCTGAACCGGGCTTTCGGGGGACTGCCATCAGCAGGTCGTGTGACGGCCGAATATGAAATGGAGGGAAACAGCCTGTATCTTGTCAAGCTGACACTGGACGGCAGACCTTATGATGGCCGTGTGCGCCTTGGTCGGGACGGATGCGCGTGATGCCTACTGAAAATCGGCAGTCTCCGGCTGCCGTGCCACCACGACGCCGATGCCGCTTCCGGTAAGGCGTTCGATATTGGCCCTTGTGACTGGACCATCCGGCGTTTGGACCAGGTTCTCGAACCATTTGCGCCAGCCGAAATCAGGCCGGTCCGAGACCACGGCATATAGCGTCAGACCATCATTTGTGACCGGGAAGGGTGGTGTCTGGAACCTGTCGCCCGGCGGCAGGTCGGCGCCGCTGCGGAACTGGACTTCCGGTGCGCCGGCGGCCCCTTTGCCTGTCACTGCAAGCCATACCCGCACCTTGTGGTCGAAGCTGTTTTCCACCGTCAGCCGGACCGGACAACCAGTAGCCGGCAGCATCGGAAACACAGTCTCTATACGCTGCCCGGCAGCAAGCGAATCCCGGCATGCCTGTTCCGTGTCCGGGTCAATAGTGGCGTGTGCCGCCGGCTGCTGCGGGGTGCTGTCCGTGCTGATTGTGATATCAAGTGCCTCGGCCAGCTTCTGCGACCGGCCACCGAGATAGAACACCTCGAAGAAATAGAAGGCGTTTGTGACGACCCAGTTCTTGCGGGCAAGATTGGTGCGGATTTCCATCAGCAGCGCCCGATGTTGTCCTGCCTCTTCATAACTGATCGCGTTTTTCAGTGCCTGAACCGGAAGGTGATAGGTGATCAGGCCAAGCATCGCCGCGCCAAGGCCGGCGCCAATGAACAGCCGCCCGCGTCGCCGGCCCGGCGGCTGGGCTTTCACGGTCATGGTGGCGGGTGGCAGGGCAATCTCGATATCCATCCCGGCGATGGCGTCATGCATGGTGTCCGCGGCAATGATGTTCCAGTCTTCCGGAACCAGATCAGCGATATCCTCGAGATTGGATGGATGTAGCAGCAGGGTGATGCGTGTGCCACCATCATGCATATCCTTCAGCAAGGCACAGGATTCATTGAATTTCTGGCGCATGTGATCGACCGGCCGGATGTCGAGGGCGGGCGTCACTTCACCGCTTGCCCATACTGCCCCTGCTGCTGGCAGACCAATCCGCCTACTGGCAAGCCGATGTGCCGCATCCAGAACATGCGCCAGCAACAGGCCGAGTTGCCAGCTATCTCCCTGTGTTATCGGCTTGTCGAGATCGGTGCGATATGACCCCTCGCCAAGAAGTTTTTCGACAACCCCGGTTGGTCGGCGAACAAACTGGTCATAACCGGCACTGACCGGAAGCGCCTCGAAACTACCTTCGATACACAGCACCGAGCGTATTTCTGGTGCTTCCTTTGTGATGGAGAGGATTCGGGCAGCACCTCGGGTTGTGGGGATAAAAACCTTGAAAGGGTTCACCGGATAAAGAACTCCGTTTCCGGGTCGCGGAATGCCTGCACGATATCGTGAGACTGGTCTAGCATGATTTGAATGGTGCCATCCATCACTTCGGGCAGGCGCAACACCGTGAAGTGGCCGTCGCGGTCGGCGAACAGCATGCCTGGCACCGACCCGTCATGCGCGGTCTCGTCGCTGCTGAACCCGGTCTTCGCCAGCGCATGGAATTTCAGCTGCAAATAGACAATGCCATCATCCCGCGAGGAGCGGGACATGATGAGGTCGAACATCGGGCCCGGCCGTGTTGTCGGCCCGCCACTGTCGTGTGATGCGGCCGCGGCCTGCCGGCCTTGATAGGCCACCGCCACACCGCGCATGATGTCGCGGAATTTGCGGCGCTGGTTGAAATCCTGGGAAATGCGGTTGAGAAGTTCCTGGGAGTCGCCGTCGAAAATGCCGGTCGCCAGCTGATGCATCACGCGGAAGGGAACCGGGGCCGGGTTCGCGCCGGTGTCACCATCCTCGGCTGCTTTGACAAGCGCGGCCTGCACCGCCTCGACGGATAGCTGGTTGGCGAGGCGCTGTTCGGCTACATCGCGATCAACAGGTTGCATATCGGAAGATGTGGTCGGTTTCATGCTGAAGTCTCGTGAAGCTGGGAAAAATGTCTTGTGAAGACCACCAGATCGTCCGCGCCGCGCGATTCAAGCGCCGGATCGGGCCTGTTCAGGCTTGCCAGATGACGGGCCAGCTTCAGCAGTCGGTCACCGCCACAGGCCAGCGCATGCAAACGGTCCGTGGCAGCCTCGGTGGATGCGGCGTCGTCAGCCCCGGTTTCTGTCACCTTGTCGGCACTTCGAAGCCCCTGCCGTCGATAGGACTGGGAGACACGCTTCATATTCTGGCGAGTACGGGCGGTCGGACTGTCGGACGGCAGATTGTCGATACGGGCCAGTACCCTCTCGGCCAGCTTGCTGACCGGCTCCTCGTCCGCATCCTCGCCAGCCATCTGGCGCTGTAGCTCGGCTGCGATGGCCGCCATCTCCTGCCTTGTGCTGTCATCACCATGTTGCGCCAGATACTCAAAGATCACCGGGCTGCCAGCTTCCCAAAGCCTGAAAAAGGCGGTCGTCGCAACATCCCCGACGGTCACCTCGAGCGCGCGCCACTCGTCCAGAAGCCCACCATAGCTGTTGTCTCCCAGGGCCGCGATCTCGCGGTCGATGTCATCATTGTCAACGCGGCCGCTGCGGCTGGCCTGGACAAGCCTGTTCTGCAATGGTCCAAAGGCCGCAAGCCGCAGACATGTCAGCACAAGTCCCCGGCCGGCGCTTCCCGAAAGGGCTGGTACTGAAAGCTTTGCCAGTTCGGTCTTGGTGAGGAATTTGATATCACTACATGGCGGGCGTTGCAGGTCGGCAAGCCAGCTGGTCGGGATCGGGGCGTCGCCCACAAGCTGGCCCAGATCCGGTGAGGTGGCACCGTCATCCTCATCCGGCGCGCTGCTGATCGCAAGGTGCGAGAGCCTGTCCAGATCCTCATCCTCATAGGTTGTTGTCAGTGACAGAGGGACATCGAACGCATCGCTGCGCGCATGAATGAGATTCTCCCGAAAGCTGAGCCAGGCCCGCGCAGCGGTACCAAACAGCCGGAAGGACAGGGTGTCATCGCCGCTCTTCTCGATCCAGAAATCGAGGATCAGCTGGTCGTCGATATCCTCGGCGACAAATCTCGGCGCCCCGATTTCGGCCTCAAGGTGATCGGCCAGCAGGCGCGCCATGTTACGTTCGGCCACCTGCGGCAGATGCTCGCCAAGAAAGGTGTAAAGGCGGGCCGAGAGATCTTTTGCCACCGTCTTTCGCCGCGCGCTGCCATGATCATCTGCCAGCTCATTGAACCTATTGTGGAGGCATTCAAAGCCCAGCGCCTCGACGAGAAATTCGAGGCAGGCTGTCGCCAGCGGCACCTGACGGCTATGCAGCTTGAAGACTGTTTTTCCCGAGGTCGGCTCGGCGAATTCGAGAATGCCGTCGCGCGCGCCAAGGAAGCGTGATGCCGCGGCAGCTTCGCTGAACAGAAGCCTCCTGGCAGATCGCGATGTCAAAGGCAGCTGGGTGACAAGAAGCTGGTCAAGCCGAAACCCCTGAATCGCTGCCGCCGACATCACATGCACGGTGCGGAACAGCAACGGGCCATAGCTGCGACCGGCGATTGTCGTGATCAGCTGGCTGATGGTATCCGGCAGGTAGGCAGGCTCACCATTTCCGGCAGTGGCCTCGTCAACAGCGCGCAGGCAGTTCAGCAGATATTCCGATGGCGGCGTCAGAGTGAACTCCGCCCAACCGCCCAACACCTCGGTCGGATCTACCATGCGGCGCAGCCTGGGCCGCGGGTCGCCAAAACACAAAATGCGATGACCGCTGACCGGACATGAAAAAGCTCTGACAACACTGTCTCCGTTCGCGAATGACCGCCTGGCGCCATCCTCACCCGCTATAGAGGCTACCCTGATCACCGGTTTGCTTTCAACCAGTGACGAAAGGCCCGCCGGTTATCCTGAAGCTTGCCGACAAGATCCCGGGCCGGGCTGGCGGTACCCGTGACCAGTGTCACCATCTGTTGATCAGCGTCAAGGCTGGCCTGTGCCGCGGCAAACCAGAAATCAGCCTCTTTCAGATGCTGTTGCCACAGGGTGGTTCCGGTGCGACGGGGCGAGGTCACGGTTGCGGGGATCGCTGAATGGTGGGCCGTCCGCTGTTCCGGTGATTTTGATGCCTTGTCCACCTGGTAGGCCTGTGCCGCCGCCAGAACCTTCAATACATAGCCGCGTGTCGCCGGAATGATCTTCGGTTGCGGGCCGGATGTCACCCGTGAGCCGCCATTATAATGTGACAGTGCCAGATCGATGCGGCCATCATAGCGGTCGATCAGCTGGTCAAGAAAGGTAACACCGGCGCGGATATTGATAGCCGGGTCGAACAGTTCTGTTCGGCTCAGGTCAAACACGTCACGACCTGTCCGCGGCATGATCTGCATCACGCCGATGGCACCTGCCGAGCTTACAACATGAGGTCTGAAGCCGGATTCGATCCTGGCAACCGCCAGCGCTATACTGGGGGTGACATTTGTTGTCTTTCGGGCCTCGCTTACGATCATCTCCTTCAGCCAGTCCTTGGAAGGCGTCTTGGCCGGTGCGGTTTCAGGCTGGCCAGCGACGGTGGTGCTGGCCGATTTTGCGTGTGAGTCGACGGACTGGAAGACGGCCCCGTGACACGTCAGAGCGAGGATCAGAAGGATCCGGGAAGCAACGCGTTTCATTGGCTGACCTCACTTGCGATGGGGGTGTTTGCCATGGCCGCAAGGCGCGACTGCCAGTCTGGCGTCAATTCCGCGATTTCCACCCTGAGATGGGGGAACTCGCGCTGAAAGCCGGTGATCCGCGAAATCGGCATCTGCTGTGATACAGCGAGGATGACCGGCTGCTCCGGATCGATCGCGGCTGGATCAAGCCTGTTCATATCCTTGTCGAAAAACCCGCTCTCGCTATAGATGACCAGCTGCCGTTCCAGATCGTCGGAATTCTGGGGCGCTGGCTCGGTGGTCATTTCAATGGTTGCAGGGCTGGCCTCGGTGCCATCGGCCTCTGGCGCGTTTACCATTGCGAACAGCATCAGGATCATCAGACTGAAAAAGGCCATGGCCAAGGCCAGTGCCACTTCCGCGAGGGGGTTTGCGCCATCATTGATCATCACTGTCTCCCGATGTTCGGCTCTTCAGGGGACATGAAAAAATCTGGTCTGTTTTGGCTGGATGGTGGCGGTTTTTGACAGTCAGTTGAACTTGACCCGGTTGCCCGTCGTTCCCTTGCGATTGCCTGTTGCTATGCGGCGGATATCGATACGATTACCGGTCATCACGAACTGCACATCCTCGCCCACATCAAGCCCGATCTCGGCAAGAGAGACCATGATCCATTCGCCTAGCCGGTCGAGCTGCGCAGTGGTGTGATAGCGCAATCGCTGGCGTGGGCCGGATGTCTGCGAGCGTGTGATGTCGACAAAGCCGGGGAATTCGTTGCGCATCAGGTCGAGAAGCTGGACCCGCTCTTCCGCGCTGAGATCGATGAGTTCCACCTCTAGGATAGCAATGGCGCTCCCATCACCGGCCAATGCGCCGCCCGGCTCCTGCAGCAGGAATATGAGGCTGTCGCCGAGCGTGTCGGCCATCCTTTCAACCTCGGTACGCAATGTCATTGCCTGACAGGCCGCCGCACAGGGCGAGGGCGGGACAAGGGTGGTGTTCGGCACCGCCCAGCTGGCGACAAGCTGCTGGCTTCCGGGTTCATAAATTTCGGAACTCAGGCGGATTTCATACCCTGGCGACCGATTTCCGGTCTCCGTTATCTCGAGATCGACCAGCACGATGATCGCCTTGCCGATGGCGGTCATGATGTCATTGCCTCGCATCAGCAAATCGGAACGCGAAACCACAGGCCCCATATTCAGCATCTGAAGAAGCGGATCCGGCGATGCCACCCGGTAACCGGCGCGGCTGAGGCGCGATCCCACGGTGACGGCGGCATGACTTTGCACATCGCTGTTCACGGTTGGAATGACGATGATCGTATCATCGGCGCTGGCACTACCAACGGCGACGAATGACAGGGTCAGCACGGCGCAAAGGGCCTGCAGCAGACTGTGGGGCAGGTATCTGGCACAGCAGACCGGAAGCCTGTAGAATGAAAGATAGGTCAACATGGCATCACCCGTCACATAGCGGAGAATAGATTTTATGGGACCGATCCTTCTGGACACGGATGCTGGTATCCTTTGCAAGGATCCTCAAGGAGGCGTGGGGCGCGATGCGATAGGACACCATGAGCTGTTCCAGCCATTTCTGCAAACGTTGTGCTGTTGCGGTGCTCCGGTAGACATAGACCGCAAAGGTCGGGTTTGGCGCCTTGACCAGATCGATCGAGAGAAATCCCGGAAACTCCTTTTCCATTTTGGTCAGAAGGTCCCGTCTTTCACACAGATCAAACCCCTCAAGTGAAAGCCGGAATTCAGTCGTCCGGCCGCCCCAGGGCTTTCTTGCGGCTGCGGAAAGAACATATCCGTTCTGTTCCAGTTGCCTGGCAAGTGCGCGCGCAAGGGCCGCTGCCGAGGCGTCGATTTCCAGCCAGTTTTCAAATTCGATCATCGGAAGCGTCGAGGTGCGCGCAACCAACCGCCCTGATCCGACATCGATCACGGACGCCGCCGGAACAGGCAGCGATTCAGGGCCTGATGACATCAGCAAATCCACCTCAACGGCAAGCAGTCGGCCGGGCTGCTGTTTCGCAATCTGCCGTAGAATGCCCAGAATATCGGTGGCGTTCTGCGCGCCGGGGGGTGCGCCAGCGGTGTTCGCGGATGTCGGTATCGTCATGAAATCAGGGTCAAGAGGCAGGACTCCGATATCCATCATGGCTTCGCCAACGGCAAATTCGAGGCGTTTTTGAAGTGGGTCCTCATTGGCATCAATGTCGGACATGGCGGTCGGCATGATAATGACGCTGTCGATATCACTGCCCGCCGCGTTGGCGGGCATGTTCATCAATGCCAGTGCCATCAACAGACTGACCATGATATGCCAGAGGGCTTTTGAAGACTGTCTTGGAAACGCATACATCATCATTCTTCCGGTTTGTGAACTTTACAGGCTACTGATACGAACGGGTGTCAGGCCCTGCGCCAGTCCCATTATCGGGAATATGAAATTTTCTGGCTGAATTTTGCATGGTAGTGAGTGTAGTCGGCTTTGGCGACAAACCAAGGCCATGCTTGTTGGGACACGCTCATGTTGCTACTATGTTGGCGGGGGAGTGTCACATTTTAGACTCTGGTGGAAATATGCGCTCTTACCCTTTTTCTCATTTGTTTTCATTTTGTGTGCGTTACGTGCCGACAAGGCATCTGCATGCGTTGGTCTTGACAATGGCCTTGGTCACGTTTGGTGGTCAGCAGGTGCTGGCGCAATGTGTGACGGATCAGCCTTTCTATGGATCAGTTGACACAGCCTATACGCCAAAGAGCAATTTCAACAACAAGCCGAAGCCGGAAGACATTGCAAGTGCCGAGGCACAGGCTGTGCAGAATGCCTGGCAAAGCTATGTTGGCAGCTGCATGGGCGCCGGGCGTATGCAGCAATATCTCGCGCAACAGAATGATATTCTTCGCAATCTTGACAGCTACCTGATCAACAAGCAGGTCGCCCATAAATTCGACAAGAAGTCGAAGACAATCACCGCCGAGGCCCTGTTGATGGTCAACCAGCCGTTGATTGACGGCATGTTTACAAGCACTTCGGGCGGGGGTGATGGTGACGGTGCCTATATGGTGTGGATCTTCGCCGCCAAGCAGGCCGGCTACACCAAGGAAAGTGACGTCACCACATATGACGCCGACGTATCAAGGCAAAGCAGCGCCAAGTCGCTGAACTCCCAGGAAACGGTGTTTGCCGAAGATGACACCACGACGGTGGAGAGCACGCTGACCGAAACAAAGTCGAAATCATCCAGTGGCGGGGAGACAACCCAGCGTGGCGCGGAGCGTACCGCCGTGATCCGTGAATTCGATCTTGTGCCGACCATCGATTTCAACACCAAGTTTTCGGAAGTGATGGCGCTCAACAACTATGAGCCGACCGAGTATCTTGATGTTCTGGATGCCTGTGGCGGCGAGGAGCTCGAGCTTGTCGAGGAAGAGCTGGCCTTTGACGGAAGAATGAGCCGTGAGACACGCCGTGCGGTGGTAACCGGCGTCCGGGACTGTGACGTGACCTACCTTGCGATCGGAACGATCGAGGTCAATCAGCCGAAGGTTTCGGCGGTTGAAGGCTATACGGTCACCGTATCGATCACCGGCGAGGTTCTGGACGTCTCGCGCCGCCTGCCAAAGAAGGTGGCGGCGATCGGCCCGGTTCTTGGCCAGGCCGGTGGCGATGAGGACAATATCGCCGTGAAGAACGCGCTGATGATTGCCAATGCTGATGCAGGGCGCCCGCGCGCCCTGACAGGAGTCTATGAAATGTTCGCAGTGATGATGCATCGGAGAGTGACGCTTTCCTTCCTGCTGGGGGTCTTGATGGTGGCGCTCTCCACCGTGCCATTTCCGGCACAGGCGCGAGGCGGCGTCGAGATTGTGTCCGTACAATCGCAGGGGCTTGGTATGACACAGCGTGACGCGATCCTTGACGGGGTCCGTGAGGCCGTATCCATGGTCAATGGTATGGCCATGGCCTCGCAGACCTCGCTGGCAGAAATGACCACCGAGGTCACGACTGATACCGAGTCCGCTTTTCTGATGTCGTCTGCCTTCATGGAGCAGATCAGCACTGCCACGAGCGGCATTGTTGATGGCTATGATCTCCTGTCCAGCAGTGAGGATGCCGCCACCGGGCTCGTCATGGTGGATCTGTCGGTTCGGGTGGCACGTTACACGGCGTCGAAACAGCTTGACCGGTTGCGTATGGCGCTCAGTGCCATGCGGATCGATAACGGCGTTCAGGACCTGCGGGCAGCGGCCGAATTTGCCGAGGATTTGCAAGACGGGGTGATTGATTATCTGACCCAGACACGACGCTTCGCGATGATCGACAGGCAGTTGATGGCCGAGACACAGGCTGAGTTGAATTATGTTGCCACGGCGGATGTGCCGACGCGCGAACTTGCACGACTCGGTAATCAGGTCGGCACGGATTACCTTGTCGTCCTGGAACTTCGGGATCTCGTCACCACAGTGACTGAACGCAAGATGGCGACCACCAACCGGATCCGCCGCAAGACAATGCTGGCAAGCGAGGTGGGTGTGCGCATCATCGATGTCGCGACCTCGCAGATCAAGTTTTCCGGAACTGTCGACACTCGTGGAAACAAGGATTACCGCAGCCTGGCGCGAGAGGCCAGCCGTGCCATCGGACGCTATATCCAGAACGCGATCTACCCGGTGCGGATCATCGCCATTGATGGCAATGTTCTGACCCTCGGGCAGGGTGGCAAGACAATCGAGCGGGGGGAACGCTACAGTCTCATTCGCCTTGGCGAGAGGCTGTATGATCCCTACACAAAGGAAAGCCTCGGTTATAAAGAGACCACTGTCGGGTCGGTCATCATCACAACGGTTCGTGCGAAGCAGTCAAAGGCTGAAATCGAGACCTTTGACGGGGCAGATATGGCAGCCTTGACCGGCTATGAATATGTTGTCCGCCCGATAGAGCCCGCCGCAGGTGCTGAACTGGAAGCGGCGCGCGAGCGGGTGAAGAAAGCAAAAGATCAAGTGAAGTCGCTGAAAGACAAGTTTGACGAGTAGTGCTGCCATGCCCTCGGCGGACCGTTTATCTTGCAGGATCAGCGTTTCCGGCAATCTGCTTCAACCGGATGTATCGCCAGTTTCCGGCATCGCCATATAGGCCTCGACGGCCTGTTCCATTGCGGCGTCATAACGTTCAAGGAGCCCGGTATCCGTCACATCACCAAGGCGCCCCTGAAGAAGTTCATCACGTTCAAAGCCAGCATCGAGATCGCCTGATTTGAGAATGCTGATGACTTCGTTCACCAGCATGTCGGGATTGTCCGTGTCTTTGAAAATGGCGCGGTAGCGCCGCGCCGCGTTGCCGAAATCGCCATTCGCAAAAAGCGCGCCGGCGACAGCAATCCGCGTGGCGACAATGTCAGCCGGTTTGATCACGACAGGCGCGCTGGTCACCCCCTCGTCAGGTACGCGGCACAGGCTGACAGCGTAGTCCTTATCGGGAATCCGGCGGGTCAGCACCTTGGAATTGACAATCTGGCCGCTGGACCGCCACGCCTTGTAGAGATTCCTTGATACCAGCTTATCGGTAACCTGCTGCGAAAGATTGTCCTCAAAGACGGTTTGTTCCGGCGTCAGAAGTCGGCCCCGGCAATAGGGTTCGCCAATCCGCTCCGGCTTTATGTTGCCACGCACCGGGAAGGCAACAAGCGCGTAGCGTGTATCGTCCCGATGGGCAAATTGTGATGCCCGGCCGCCAATGTCATTGATAACGGCTGTGCCATCAAAGATTGTACGCAACTGTTCGTCGGCTTGCCTGAAATCGGTCAGAATTCCAACGCCCCGGTGATCCTGGATGTCGGTGGCAAGCGCCGGTGGCAGGCCGAAACCTGCCACCGCAATGCAGATGCCAAGCACGCGACCCGGATGGCCTCGGCACCAGGATGCCGAGGTGGCCTTTGGATTGCGCATCAATCAGAAATCGTCCTTGTCGGACACCTGTCCTGACGGCCCTTGCGGGTTCAGCCCGCCGGACGTCAACCCGCCTTCAACCTTCAGGGCCCGTGAGGCACGGCCGGCACCGCCCGCACTTCCCTGCTGTGACTCCATCTGGTCAAGCTTGCCGGAAGCGGCCTTGTTTTCACCACTGGCCTGCCGCGCCTGGGCGGTGGCTGATTGCTGGAAGACGGCGACACTGAACTGCCAGTAACCGTCCTCCGA
>RFZL01000049.1 GCA_009920665.1 Alphaproteobacteria bacterium
ATGTTTTCCTTCGCGCTTTCAGATGAAAACTTTCACGCGCCAAATGAGTTTTTTCGCCTTGATTCGATATCTGACGGGCTTGCGGCATGGGTCAGAATCCTGCGCGAAATAGCAGAGTCTGATGTGGCCGATTACGCGCCATACAGGCAGAGATGAGCAACTGAGGAATGGTGGACAACCGGCGTGGTGCGATCCTGCTGATCATGTCGGCGGCAATATTCACTGCTGATGTCACGGTTTTGAGGTATCTCAGCCCCGATGTTCCTTTTGTTCTGATTATATTTTTTCGATCACTGTTACAGCTGTTGATCGTCACGGCCTATATACGAATGCAGGACAGTGTTCCGTTCACGTCGCCGCGCTGGCCTATGCTTGTTACGAGGGGGATTACCAGCCTCGTCTGTTGGTGGCTGTACTATCTGAGCTTCAGAAAACTGGATTTGGCGCTTGCGTCAACCCTCACTTTCACGACGTCACTTTTTGTTGTTTTGCTGGCCCCTTTTGTGCTGCGCGAGAAGATCGGGGGAAAGCGGGCTATTGCAACCATCCTTGGTTTCATCGGTGTGGTTCTGGCGAGTGAGATTGATGGTTATGGTGTTGATGTTGGCGTGCTGCTGGGACTTGGGTCAGCTTTGGCTGCGGCAATACTGATTTTTCAAAATCGGCTACTGGTCAAAACAGAACATACAGCAACCATCATGTTCTGGATCGGGATGGTCGCAACCATCGGCACCACGCCAGGGGCTATTCTTGGCTGGACTTTCGTCAGCCTGCAGGATTTGGTTCTTTTGTGCCTTGCCGGGGCGCTTGGCACATTTGGCATGCTGTTGACGGTCGAGGCCTATCGCTTTGGCGAGGTGTCTGCCCTTGCCCCATTCCCATATACACGGATTTTGTTTGCCCTTGGTGCCGGTTATTTTCTCTTCGCTGAGAACGTCAGCCCTTATGAAATGTCCGGTGCAGTGATCATTGTCATTTGTGGGCTGATCGCTAGCGAAAGACGCAAGCCCTCAATGGTCTGACGAAGTGTAAGCGCAGCCATCGTCACGGCTCGTATTTGCAGTGGGGGCCCGAAAGTGCAAATTTACAAAATCGAGATGCACGTAACGGCGGTTGCGCGCCCCGCAACCGCTCGGGCCTATACACCCCCTCTGATATACCCATAGGAAAAATTATACCTCGCCGCAATAACGTCCGTGATCGATTATTTGAATGTCCGGGATATGCCCCACGAAGTGGTGTCAGCGTTCCGAGCCGAATTGAACAATCGGATGTCCGGCTTTAAGGGGCAATTCACGTTTGACGCATAGGTTGGAAGGAAAAGCCAAACGCTAGAAGCTGCTACGCAGCAAGACCTGTTTCCCAGATGATTTAACTTGGGAATTTTAGCGTTTTTTGTCCCCAGTATGAACGGCGTAGCTTCTCTCGGTGACTGGCAATTCCGCCTAAGCCCAGAGAGGTTGGAATGTCTAAAGACGATAAAAAGCCCCCCCGAGCCAATCCATCTCAAATCCAGCAACCAGCCCCGGTAACCTCCATCCGATATCCGGGCACCGTGTTCCGGGAGCCGGGATCATGGGACCTCGGAGCGTCGTCCAGGCAACAGGGCTCAATGCGTTTGGAGCTCGAAGCTCGAACCTTGGAACTCGGACCACGGACCACGGACCAGGGTTCAGGCAAGGTTTTGACAGTTGATCTGTTGGGGTGCTTTGCTGAGCTTTTGATATAGCTGGATTCAGTCACGTGATGGCGCCACGGACAGGCATCGAACCTCCGCCCCGGGCACCATTTGCCGTGTTACACCTGCCATAAAACACCTTGATTCAGGCAGTTATTCAATCGCTGCTGAAATGGGTAGATCGCATGGCAGGTCAAATAACCATCACCCTCATCGCAAGATGTCGGTGAGGCCAGCGCAATGCTGGACATGCTGGCGTCTTTCACCCTTGCCTGGCTTGAAGACCGCATCGCGGTTGACCGGCCGGGGGCCGCATGGCGGTCAATCCGCGATCTGGCAAGCATGGCTGGCGGCTATCGGCGGCGCAACATTCGGTTTCTTATCCGATTGGAGCCTGCTAACCTTGCGTCCCGGTGCAACGAGTGATGACGGTGCCTTTTATGGACAGTTCGCAGCAAAGCAAGGTTTCATATTCGATGATCGGCCAACAGGCACCGAACTTCTCGGCACGCTCGTCGAAAGGGGAATTGTCGCTGTCGGCTTTCGAGGGGAGCTGGACGATCCTGTTCTGCCACCCGGCCGACTTCACACCCGTCTGTACGACGGAATTTGTCGAACTGGCGCGCCGGCAGCCCGAATTCGATGAACTCGGTGTCGAGCTTCTCGGCCTCTCGATTGACAGTATCTACAGCCACATCAACTGGCTGGAATGGATCAGGTCAAAGATGGATGTCGAGGTGCGGTTCCCGGTGATCGAGGATCTGTCGATGGAGGTCGCCACCGCCTATGGCATGCTTGACCCGACAAGCCGGACAACGGCGACCGTGAGGGCGTGCTACTTCATCGATCCGGACCAGATCATCCAGGCCATCATCCATTATCCGATGTATGTCGGCCGCTCGATCGATGAATTGCTGCGCGTGCAAAAGGCGTTGATAGACACGCACAAGAACGATCTGTCGACGCCCGCCGACTGGCGACCCGGCGAGAAATATCTGAAGACGACGCTGGATATGCAGGCCATAGAAACAGATAACTGGCTTGCCAGCACTATTGGGAACCGCGTGGAAGGATAGGGGCAGATTCATGGGAATGGCAGGGGGAGTGCCAATCACCAGCGAGACCACCAACAGCGTCCTTGAGGTCTTTCAGGCGCTGTCCCATCCGGTGCGGCTGGAAATTTGTCAGCTGCTGATGATACGTCAGTATTCCGTCGGTGAACTGTGTGACGCGCTGTCGATGAAGCAATATGCCGTGTCGCAACAGCTTGCCGTGCTGCGAAAAGCGGAAATCGTCGCTACCAGACGTGATTCGCGTCACATCATCTATATTCTGAGCAGCGACAAGGTGCGGCGGATCCTGCGTGTCAGCATCGCCAACCTTGCGGTGAACCCGAATGAGGTCAAGCTTCGTGAACTTGACTGCAAGCAACAGGCAGGTGGGTTTGCCAGCCTTGGCTAGGTTGTCGCGTATGGCGTTGTCGCTGCTGCTTGCCGCTGTCCTGCTGATACCGCTTCAGGCGGTCGCCGAGACAAGACTGATCATGGTGACCTCCGATCATTGCCCGTTCTGCCGGGCCTGGGAACGTGATGTCGGGGCGATCTATGACAGGTCACCCTATGCGCCGAACATGCCGCTCACGCGGGTGGAGATGGGCGCCCCGTTGCCGGATGATATTGTCCTGACTGGGCCCGTTATGGGAACGCCCACCTTTCTGATTGTCAGCGATGGTCGTGAGATTGATCGTCAACGTGGCTATGATGATGCCGAGATGTTCTGGTGGTGGCTCTCGGATCATGTGCCTGAATGACCGTCCCGGAGAATTCATAAGCTGAAAGAGAATTCACATGCTGAAATTTGCATGTCATTCAAAATATATATTGTGAAATCACGCATATTTCCCCATCCTGTTTTTTAGGGAGAGGGCCTTTATTGGTACAGGGTCGAGGCAACAAGATCAGAACAGCCATCCGACCGCGATGCCCGCTCCCGTTCGAATGAACAAAAGCAAGGGAGCCTACTCGTGAAGACATACGTCCTGAAACCGATGTCGCGACGTCAGGCGATGACGCTTCTCGGCGCTGCCGGACTGACCTGTGCTGTGGCCCCCGCGGCCCTGGCCGGACCGGAAGATGTTGCGGCCCGGATTGCCGAGCTTACCGGCGGTGCGGCCGGTGATGACGCGTTGATCACGCTCGACATGCCGGAGATTGCCGAGAATGGCAACGCTGTGAAGGTGGCATTCGATATCGACAGCCCGATGACGGCCGACAATTACGTGAAAGCGGTGCATATTCTCGCCGATGGCAATCCGGAACCGGATGTCGCGACTTTCAATTTCTCACCGGCGATGGGGGCCTGCTACGCAACGACCCGCATGCGGCTGTCAAAAACACAGAATGTGCATGTGATTGCCGCCTTCAGTGATGGCAGTTTCGGCAGCGCCGAGGCGACCGTGAAGGTCACCATCGGCGGCTGCGGCGGATAAGGAGAGAATCATGTCAAAAGTAAAACCCCGCGTGAAAGTGCCGAAGACCGCCGAAGTGGGCGAACTGATCGAGATCAAGACGCTGATCTCGCATCCAATGCATAGCGGCCGCGCCGTGGATGGTGACGGCAAGCTGATTCCGCGTCAGATCATCAACAGCTTCCGTGCCTCCTTCAATGGCACCGTGGTGATGTCGGTGGATCTGAAGCCTTCTGTGTCGGCGAACCCGTTTTTCACCTTTCCGTTCACCGTCACCGAGTCGGGCACCTTCGACTTTGTGTGGGTCGAGGATGGCGGCAAGGAATACACAAAATCAAAAAAGATCAGCGTTGGCTGATCCCGCCCGGGTGCCCGGGGTCCGGGTGATTGAAAAAAGGGCCAAGTTAAAGGTACAGGGGGACGTTTTCATGGCCGAAGACAAGAACAGGAATGGCACTTTTTCGCGCCGCTCGCTGATTGGCGGGGCGGCGGCTCTCGGATCGGTCGGGCTTTCCAGGGTGGCCACCGGCGCCGAGGCGAATCCCGACAATCTGCCACCAAATGTTTCGGAATGGACCCCCTATCTTGGGGCCGGGGTGGATGCCAATCCGTATGGCATGCCATCACCCTATGAAGAGCATGTGATCCGCCGCAATGTGGAATGGCTGACAGCCAGCACCGAATCATCGGTCAACTTTACGCCGCTGCATGAGCTTGAGGGGTTCGTGACGCCGAACGGGCTGTGCTTCGAGCGGCATCATGGCGGTGTTCCCGAGGTGATCCCGACCGATTATCGACTGATGATCAATGGCCTTGTCGACCGCGAACTGATCTTCACGCTTGAAGAGCTGAAGCGGTTCCCGCAGACCAACCGATTCTATTTCCTTGAATGCGCTGCCAATGGCGGTATGGAATGGCGCGGCGCGCAGCTGAATGGCTGTCAGTTCACCTTTGGCATGGTGCATAATGTCCAATATACCGGCGTGCTGTTGAAGGATCTTGCCCGCGAGGTCGGGGTCAAGCCAGATGCCAAATGGATCCTTGCCGAGGGCGGTGATTCAGCCGGCATGAACCGCTCCATTCCGATCGAGAAGATCATGGATGACTGCATGATTGCCTGGGCGATGAATGGCGAGGCGCTTCGTCCCGAGCAGGGATACCCGGCGCGTCTCGTGGTGCCGGGCTGGGAAGGCAATATGTGGGTCAAATGGATCCGCCGCCTGGAATTTGGTGACATGCCCTATATGGCGCGCGAGGAGACATCCAAATACACCGATCTGATGGAAGACGGCAATGCGCGGATGTTCACCTGGGTGATGGATGCGAAATCGGTCGTGACCTCGCCAAGCCCGGAAAAGGCGATCCTCGAGAAAGGCGTCCACCAGTTGAAAGGGCTTGCCTGGTCCGGCCGCGGCAAGATCACGCGTGTCGACGTCTCGCTTGATGGCGGGCGCAACTGGCAAACGGCCGAGCTCCATGGCCCGGTCCTCGACAAGTGCCTGACCCGCTTCACCCTGCCGTTTGAATGGAATGGTGAGGAATTGCTGGTGCAGTCACGGGCGATGGACGAGACCGGTTATGTGCAGCCGACCATCGACGCGCTGCAGGCCGAACGCGGCGTGAACTCGATCTATCACAACAACGCGATCGCCACCTGGATGGTCAACAAGGACGGGAGTGTGGACAATGTCAGGCTTGGTTAAGGCATGGCTTGCCGGCGGCGCGATGCTGGCACTTGTTGCATCGCCGGCGCTGGCCTCGGAAAGACCGTTCAATCTTGGCAAGATCGCCACGCCGGAAGAGGTTGCCGGATGGGACATCGATGTGCGCCCGGACGGGCTTGGCGCGCCGGTGGGCATGGGCAACGCCATTGATGGCGAGGAAATTTATGCCGACCGCTGCGCCGCCTGCCATGGTGATTTTGGCGAGGCGGTAGACAACTGGCCGGTGCTGGTCGGTGGTGAAGGCACCCTCGACAGCCATGACCCGGTGAAGACAACCGGCAGTTACTGGCCCTACGCCTCGACGATGTATGACTATATCTACCGGGCGATGCCGTTTGGCGAGGCGCAGTCGCTGACATATGACGAAACCTATCAGATTGTCGCTTTCCTTCTTTATATGAACGATATAATCGAGGATGATTTCGAGGTCAGTCACGAGAATATCGGCACTATCGAAATGCCGAACCGTGACGGGTTCTTCATGCCCGACCCGCGCCCCGACGCGCAACCGGTCGCCAGTGAACCCTGCATGACGAATTGTGACGTTCCAACTAACATCATCGGCCGGGCGCGCGATATCGATGTGACGCCCGAGCAGGAAAGCTAAAGCAAAGGGAGACAATGATGCGATTTGTTATTGCTGCGTTGATCGTGATGCTGTCGGCCGCCATGCCGGCACATGCGGGCGACATCAAAGCCGGCGAAAAGGTCTTCAAGAAGTGCAAGGCCTGCCACGTCGCCGACAAGGAAAAGAACAAGACCGGCCCCCATCTTGTCGGCATCATCGGCCGTCCGGCGGCGAGTGTCGACAGCTTCAAGAAATATTCGAAGGCAATGAAGGCCAGTGGCATCGTCTGGGACGCTGCAAGCCTCGACGGTTATCTGGAAAACCCGAAGAAATATCTGAAGGGTGGCAAGATGGCCTTTGCCGGGCTGAAGAAGCAAAAGGACCGCGATAACATCATCGCCTATTTGGAGTCACTCCAGTAGGCCTCGCACCTGCCCGACTAAAGCCCGACTAAAGCCTGACTCCAGGGAGAGACGCCATGCGTTCACGCCGTGAATTCCTCCAGTTTGCGGCGGCCAGCGCCGGTGTCTTTTCGGCTTTCCCGAACTTCGCCGCCGCCGCTGCGCGCCAGCAATTGACGCAGGACGACCTGCTATCCTTCGATGCCAAGGGCCAGGTCACGCTCCTCCATCTCACCGACATACATGGCCAGCTGAAACCGGTCTATTTCCGCCCGCCATCGGAAAATTTCGGCGTTGGCAATTTCGAGGGCATCCCGCCGCATCTTGTCGGCCAGGACTTCCTGCGCCATTTCGGGATCGAGCCCGGCTCCGCGCTGGCCTATGCGCATACGATGGTCGATTACGAGGCGCTGGCGCGCGCTTATGGGCGCCTTGGCGGGTTGGACAGAACCGCGACCCTGGTCAAGGCGATCCGCGCCGAGCGGGGTGACGACCGGGTTCTGCTGCTGGATGGCGGCGATACCTGGCAGGGATCCTACACATCGCTGAAAACCCGGGGTGCGGACATGGTGTCGGCGATGAAGATGCTGCGCCCCGACGCGATGGTCGGGCACTGGGAATTCACCTTTGGTCAGGAGCGGGTCGAGGAACTGATCGAGGAGATGGGCTACCCCTTCCTTGGCGGCAATGTCTTTGATACCGAGTGGGATGAGCCGGTCTTCGAGAGCACGGCCTTTTTCGAACGTGGCGGGGTGAATGTCGCCGTTATCGGCCAGCATTTCCCCTATACGCCGATTGCCAACCCGCGCCATATGGTCGAGGGCTGGTCATTCGGCATCCGGCCGGAACAGATCCAGGCGAATGTCGATGCCGCGCGTGAAGAAGGTGCCGAGATCGTCGTTCTGCTGTCGCATAACGGGTTTGATGTCGACCAGAAGATCGCCGCCACAGTATCGGGGATCGATGTCATCCTGACCGGCCACACCCATGACGCCATTCCTCAGGCGATCCGGATCAGCGACACGCTGCTGCTGTCATCGGGTTCACATGGCAAATATCTCGGCCGCGTCGATTTGAAGGTCGAGGATGGGCGTGTCGTCGATGCCGCCAGCACGCTGATCCCGGTCTTTTCCGACGTGATCACGCCTGATGCCGGGATGGCGGCGCATATCGATGCGCTGCGCGCGCCCTATGAGGCCGAGTGCAACCGCGTTATCGGCAAGGCAGGGTCACTGCTCTATCGTCGTGGCAATTTCAACGGCAGCTGGGATGATGTGATCTGTGATGCGATCCGTGCAGAACGCGATGTCGAGATCGCGCTGAGTCCCGGTTTCCGCTGGGGGACGACTTTGCTGCCGGGGCAGGATATCACCATCGATGACATGTACACACAGACAAGCATGAATTACCCGGCTGTCTACCGCATGGAATTCACCGGCAAGCAGTTGAAGGATATTCTCGAGGATGTCTGTGACAACCTGTTCAATCCGGAGATGAGTTATCGCTGCGCACCGAAGGCCGAGATGGGGCGCCGCATCAGTGACATGATGCTGACCGACACCGGTACGCCGATCGAAGCCGAGAAAAGCTACATGGTCGGCGGCTGGGCTTCGGTCAATCCTGACACCAGGGGGCCGGCCATCTATGACCTGCTGGAAAGCTATATCAAGGCGCAGGGTGTTGTCACGCCGTCGGGTGCGCAGTCCGTCATCATTGACGGGATGGTCTGAGACAGCGCCGGACACTGAAACGCAGCTGGTGAAGCTGAAAAGGGCGGCCCGGCAAGCCGCCCTTTTCAGTGCCTTGTCGCGGGACTCCGGCCCCGGTCTTCGTAAAAGCAGAAAGGCGACCCTGTGGGGGGGTCGCCTTTCACTTGGTGCAACCTGCTCTCGTGCTTACGAGAACATGTCGGAGGTAATGCCGGCGTACCAGCCAAGCGACTCTTCATAGGTCGCCTTGCGGACGTCTGCAGCTTCGTCACCCTGCGAGATGAACTTGTCGGTGACGTCGATCTTCTCGGCGCCGGCCTTGTAGTTGGCGCCGACCTTGATGCCATCATTGGTGCCGATCAGCGACCAGCAGGTATTGGCAAAGCGCGGCTCGTAGACGCGGCTGCCGGTCAGCTCACCACGGATGTGATTAGCGGCAACTTTGGCCTGGCTGTTCGCCGAGAAGCCCGATTTCGGCATCGAGGATGCCACCGAGGCGTCACCGAGAACATAGATGTTCGGGTCCGCCTTGGCCGTCATGTTGGCCGGATTGATCGGGCACCAGTCACCGTCATTGACGCCGGCGGCCATGGCGATGGAGCCGGCACGCTGGGCCGGAACCACGCTGGCAGCGTCAGCCTTGAAGGTGTCGAGATCGGTCTCGATTTCCATGGTCGCGGCATTGATTTTCTTGATGCCACCATGGGTGTCGGGGTCAAGCCACTCGATCATACCGGGATAGTGCTTTTCCCAGCCGGCCATGAACAGGCCCTGCTTCGAGAACTTCGCCTTCGGATCCAGAATGATGATCTTGGCTGTCGGATTCCGCTCTTTCAGCAGATGCGCGATCATCGATACCCGCTCATACGGGCCGGGCGGGCACCGGTACGGGTTTGGTGGCGGAACCATCACGAAGGTGCCGCCTTTCTTCATCTTCAGCACATTGTCGCGCAGCAGCTGCACCTGCGTGCCAGAGGTCCAGGCATGCGGCATCAGGCTTTGCGCTTCTGGCGAGTAGCCCGGCACGCTGTCATATTTCAGCGAAATGCCCGGTGACAGGACCAGCCGGTCATAGCTGACCTCGCCGCCATGGCCAAGATTGACTTTCTTCGCCGCGGTATCGACCGAAGTCGCCCATTCATGGACGACATTGACGCCGCGGTTCACGGCAAGACCGTAGTAATTGTGGCCGATGGACCCGTAATTCCTGAATCCACCCAGATAAAGGTTGGAGAAGAAGCAGGTGTAGTAACGCTTCGACGCTTCAATCAGCGTTACGTCAATCGCTCCCTTGGAGTCCTTGGCAATATACCGGGCCGCAGTCGCGCCGCCGGCGCCGCCGCCAATGACCACAACGCGCGGTGCTGCGCCGAATGCAAGCGACGGCATCGCCAGCGCGGTCGAGCCGGCAAGCAGGCCGCCGGCAAAGTGTCTTCTGGAAAACTTTGTCATTTTTCCCCCCTCTGTCCCATTGAGCGAAAATCGCTACCAGAAAGGGTATAAACAATGCAGGGAAATACAAATGAATCCATGTACGCATGTGTATTTTTGCATATTACAAATGGTCGTGGGCTACTCCGCCGCCGGCAGGCTGGCGAAAAACACCGCAAGCGAGGCGATCTGTTCAGCGTCAAGGCGGCTTGTCACCATTTTCATCACCGGATGCTCGATATCCCCGACCTTGTAGGCGTGCATCACGGTGGCGAAGGTTTCCGGATCAAGGCCGGTGATTGAAGGTATCCCCTTATCCGCGCCATCCTGGCTGTGGCAGGTGACGCATTCGCCTGACAAATACTCGCCATAGCCGATATCCGCGCCGGCCAGAAGATCCTCGGCTTGAACTGGTATGGTGGACAAAGTCCCGGCAACAAGAACGGTAACTGCAAACAACCGCACGACGCTATCTCCCCCTTGTGATAACGCCGAAAAGAGTGACCAATCACGGCGCCGTCGTCAATTACATAGGTATTTTGCCATACAATATCTGATTGAAAAAAGTGACTGCCGCCTCCGCCATCCCGTCACCCTCCGGAGGCGATCGCTACACGCAACGCCAATCCAGCCCGGGGCACCATTCGTCCATCTTTATCATTGGTATATCGGTACTTTTCGCGCTGACAGGGCCGGTGAGCAGCAGAATGACCTATACCCGACTCCCCGGATCCAATGCCCTTGCATTCACAGCCGCGTGTGTCCGGGCCATGGTAACCGGCACCTGGCACAGGGCTATTCCGGCAGCCCTCTGACCGGGATATGGTGTTTCTTCAGGACGACAATCAGCCCCAATGCGCCGCCGAGACTCCCCACAAAGATGTCGACATAGGGAAGTTCCAAACCGGTCAGCGTGATGACCGCGTTGGCAGCCGAGCCCGCCACCCCACCAAGAACAGTGGCGACGATGATGATAGGCACCCATGAAAGAACCGGATGACGCGTTCCCTTGAGTTCCAAATTACCCTCTTGTGAAATAGTAGAGCAAACAGGCGAGGATGATGATCAGGAAGAACGCAACGAAGCGTTTGGGCCTCCTGCTTCGGCTGCGCCTGCCCACTGACAGCCCATTGGTTGCAAGAGTATTGCGAAACAGATCCTGATCCATGTCTCCCTGCCTTTTGATAGCCCAGGCTGGTGGCGAACTGGGGTGACCAGACGGCCACGTTAGATTGAGTGTTTTGATACTCATCGTTGCAATTGCAAACCAAGGTTACGATAAATCCTTTGGTATGCAAACAAGTGTGATTGGTGTGGTGAGAACCGACAGCGGTGATGCTTGAAAATGAGCACTCGGACCTTTGGGTTCCTGGCGAATGGCGCCCGATGAAGTGCCTTTCCATCGGTGGCCGATGTCTGAGTGACGCCGGAACGGTGGCGATATATACGCGTTGACCGTGGCACGCTGACATGCCGACCGGGGGTTTCGCTAACGTGACCGCGGTAGCATCAGCCAGGATTTGTGGTAGCCATTGATGATCCAGCTGAGCGGTGTGAATTTGATCAGCAGATAATAGACGATCACGCTGATGATGAAGGTCGCGCAGACCGTTCCCGCGACGACCGCCGGCTGGCCATAGCCCATGCCGATCAAGGCCGCGCTCACAATCATGGCCGGCAACAGGTGGACCAGATAAACCGGGTAGGACAGTTCGACAAGCCATCTCACCAGCGCATTGCCGCGCTTCACAACGGCGTGGGTGATGCCAAGCAGGAACAGGCTCCAGGACAGCGCGCTCGTGGCGGCAAAGGCCGATCCGATCACCGCATCGGCCATGCTTGCGCTCGGGGTACGCCGGTGTCCGAATACACCGTCCACATAGGTAAAGGCGCCTGCAAAGCTGATCAGGGCGACGGCGCCGATGGCCAGCATCACCGGCTTGCTGGCCAGCCTGTCAAGCATCTGACGGCGGGTGAACAGGGCCGCCCCGGTCAGGAAGCAGAAGGCGAAGTAGAGAAAGCCACCCGGCCTGATATCACCATATGACACGGCGATGCCAAGCGTGCCTCCATCCAGAAGGTCACAGACCATCTTCAGCGGAATGAAAGCGATCAGAAGACCGGTCAGGAGCCTGCCGGGTGGCGCTGTTTGCCCCGCCCCTGCAGGCAAGGACGTCACCTTCCAGAGCAAGGAGGCGATCAGGGTGAAGATCAACAGATAATAAATGAACCAGATATGCATCAACTGGCCGTCAAATCTGCCATCAAGCATGTCATACAGGGTGGCGAACAGCAGCAGGGTCAGACCAAGTCTTGTCACCCGGTCCCTGACCAGATGGGCGATGCCTTTTCGCTGGAAGACCATGAGGGCGAAAAATCCCGAGATGATGAAGAAGACGGTCATCCGCCAGCTATGTGACCACTGAACCAGAATCTGAAGCCAGTAATCCATCTCGGGGATCATCTCGGTCGAGATGCCGAAATCCCTGAATCCGTCAGCCATTTCCGGAATATAGTAGAATTGGGGCGCATGAAAGACGATGCCCATCAGCATCGCCAATGACCGAAGCAGGTCCAGACCGTGATACCGCTCCGCAAGATGATTGTCCGCATGATGCAGATCCGAATGACTGTTCATGATATCATCTGCCCCATACATACGAAGATGCAGCCTATCATCGCCGCCTGCGTTCAACAAATATCCAGCGTTCAACAAATATGTTGCCAGACAAAGAACGTTTGACACGGAACCGGTGCGTTACCCCCGGCACTTCGTCAACGATATAGAGGCAGCATCTTTCAACGATGGCGTCAAGACAATGATCTTTTGATATGTCTGGACCCGGTAACCACGGTGGTGTCCAAAAGATGTCCGCGCCGGCCGGGAGGGGTGTCGCGCGGTACGGGGAAGCAAGAAGAGCCTTCAGTGATCACGGTCACCGGGGGCTTTTTTCTTGCCTGCCGGCAAGGGCTCCGGACATCCGGCTCATGAAAATTGAGGCCTCGACCGCAGGGTGGCGGACTTCAAGGCGCCGGCCCGTGGAGGCTGCAACGGATTGTGGAGGCTGCAACAGAAAAGACCCCCAGCGGCGGTGCCAGCCACTGGGGGTCGGTAAAGGTGCGGGACGTTCGGGGGAGGGGAACGTCGACCGCATTGACATCATGTCGCATGCTGCCGGAATGATCTATGGCTTGTTTGTCAAAAGACCCTTCCTGATTTCACAAAGGCCGAATCGGCAGGGATGACGGGATCGGGGGCAGATCGACCGGGCCTTACCCTTCATCCTCCGGCTCTTCCTCCGGCCTGCCAAGCCCGCCACCGCCCGGCAATTCCATGATCAGGCTGCGGCCGGCCGGCACGATCTGCTTTCCCTTGCCCTTGAGTTTTGTGCCGTCCGACAGATAGGCCCGGCCAGCCTGCCCCGCCGCCCCGCCATCGCGGCCGCGCGCCGGATGGTCGATCCGGTCAAACAGGGCGAAGACGGCAAAAGGTGCCTTCTGCGTATGTTCGATCTCGATGATCTGGCCATCGCCCCCCGGCCATCTGCCGGCCCCGCCGGACCCGCTCCGATACAGCTTGCGGCGATAGATCAGCGGCGCAATCGATTCGGTAATCTCGACCGAGGTGGTGCGCACGCCGGAAGGAAAGGCGGTGGCTGACAGACCCGGCTTGCCCGGTCTGGCGCCGGTGCCGCCGGCATGGAAGACTGTCACCGCAAATGGTGTCGCATCGCCATAGCTGACCGGCCCGACCACACCATGCCCGCCTGACAGCATCGGGTTCCACAGGCTGGAGCTGCCTTCGGCCGGCACTTTGCCGGGCAGCGCCTTGCCAAGACAGCCAAGCACCACATCGGGCAGCATCTGTCCGATGACATGACGCACATTGACCGCGCAGGGCCGTGGTGCGTTCAGGATCGACCCTTCCGGTGCCGTTACCTCGATGGCGGCCAGGGATCCGGCATTGTTGGGAACACCCTCGCCAATGATGCAATGGATACCAAAGGAGGTGTAGGCCCGGGCATAGGTGAGTGGCACGTTGATCCCGAAGGCGGAGGCGCCCGACGAGCCTGCATAGTCGACGGTGATCCGGTCCTCATGGATTTCCATTCTGCCCTGCAAAGTGATCGGCTTGTCATAGCCGTCGACGGTCATGCTGTTGTCATGGACACCGGATGGCAATCTGCGGATGGCGTCGCCCATGGCGCGGCGCGAGGTTGCGATGATATGATCGCCAAGGCCTGCCAGATCGCCGATGCCGGCTTCCCGCATCAGGGCGCGCAGGCGCCGCGCGCCAACATCGTTGCTTGAGGCAAGTGAATAGAGGTCACCGACAACCTGTTCCGGTTCCCGAACATTCGCGCGGACGATCTCGAACAGCTGGTCATTTGCTGCACCGGCAGCAAACAGTTTCGTAATCGGAATACACAGCCCTTCTTCAAAGATCTGACCGCTGTCGGGGCTGAAACCGATGCCGCCGATATCGACGACATGAACCGTCGAGGCGAACAGCCCGACCAGCTTGTGATCAAGAAATACCGGTGTCACGACGGTGAAATCGAACAGATGGCCGGTGCCCTGCCAGGGGTCGTTGGTGACATAGACATCGCCGGGTTGCATGCCGGCGGCGGGGTATTTCTCGAGGAAGAATTCAACCGAGGCCGCCATCGCGTTGACATGTCCCGGCGTGCCGGTGACCGCCTGCGCCAGCATCCGGCCGGCCGGATCGAAGATTCCCGCCGAAAGATCACCGGCCTCCCGCACTGAGGTGGAAAAGGCCGTCCGAATGATGGCCTGCGCCTGCTCCTCGACGACCGAGATCAGCCGGTCCCACAGAACCTGCATCCGCACCTTCCCGGCAACACCGGTGCCGGTATTTGCGCCATCGACGGTCGGATCACGCGACAGGATCAGATCACCCGACTGATTGACCCCGGCGGTCCACCCGACCGGCACGATGGTCGTTGTCTGGGCTTCCTCGATGGCCGCCGCGCCGCTCAGGCTGCCGGTAAAGTTCCGGCGGTCGATCACGCTGGCCATGATCGGCTCGGGTGATGACGGATCGCATAGTTGCCGCGTCGCGGCCGTGATGGCGTCCGGCATCACCCCGGTCTGCGTCACCGGTGCGGCTGTCTTCGTGTCGGCAATGGCGGTCAGCGACCATGTCAGCACCTCGATTGTCATGCCGGGGATCAGCAGGCCGAACCTGGCCTCATAGGCGGTCTCGAACATGGCGCGGATGGCCGCGCCGGACCTGTCATCGAACGGGCCGTCCGGCAGTTCGACCTTGATCTCGTGGCCCTGGCCGACATAGCGGGCATAGCCGTGGCGGGTGATCGACAAATCCGCACCCGGGGCGCCAAGCTGCACAATCGATGTCGCTTCGGCCTCCATATCGCCAAACAGGGCGGTCAGGCCGGCAGCATCCAGATCGTCAAGGCGGGCATACCGGCTTCTGACAACCTCATAGGCCACCGGGGCAAGCAGAAACCCGACTGCCGATCCCACACCGGCGTCAGCCGGCACGATGATCCGCTCGATTCCCAGCTTTGTCGCCAGTCTGGCGGCATGCAGGGGCGCCCCGCCACCAAAGGCGATCATCGTCCGCCCTTCCAGGTCCAGACCCCGTTCAGCCGCATGAACCCGCGCGGCACTGGCCATGTTTTCATCGACAATCTCGATCATGCCGCGCGCCGCATCCATCGGGCCAAGTGACAGCCTGTCCCCAACATTGCGTTCCAGCGCCATATCCGCCGCCTGCCGGTCAAGCGGCATGGTGCCGCCGGCAAAGCGCGCCGGATCAAGCCTGCCAAGAGCCAGGTTGGCATCGGTCACCGTCGCGTCGGCACCTCCCCGCGCATAGCAGGCGGGCCCCGGGTCCGACCCGGCGCTTTGTGGGCCGATGCGAATCCGGTCCAGCCTGTCAACCGAAGCGATGGAGCCGCCGCCGGCGCCGATCTCGACCATCTCGATGACCGGAATTTTCAGCGGTGTGCCGCTTCCTTTCATGAAGCGGTGTGCGCGATCCACCTCGAATTCGCGATTCAGCAGGGGCTGGCCATCGTCGATCAGGCAGATTTTCGCTGTGGTGCCGCCCATATCGAAGGAGATCAGCCGGTCCTCGCCAAGCTGGCGCGCCATATGGGCGGCAAGAATCGCGCCCCCGGCCGGCCCTGATTCAACAAGCCTGATGGGAAAGCGCGAAGCCGTCTCGATCGTTACCAGACTGCCGCCGCTTGTCATCAGCAGGCAGGGGCAGCGCAGCCCGGAACCGGCAAGGCGGCTGTCGAGGTCGGCAAGATAGCCTGCAATCATCGGCCTGACATAGGCGTTGGCGACGGTGGTGGATTGTCGTTCATATTCCCGAATTTCGGGGCAGACATCCGATGACAGCGATATTGACAGATCCGGCATCGCGGCAGAAAGGATCGCCGCCACGCGCTGTTCATGTGCCGGGTTGGCATAGGCGTGCAGCAACCCCACCGCCACGCTGTCGATTTGCGCGGCCTGAAGCGCTGCTATCAATGCGGCCACCGTGCCTTCATCCAGCGGCGTCAGCGCCTCGCCGCGGTAGCTCATCCGCTCATTGACCTCGAACCGCAGCGCGCGAGGAATCAATGGCGGGTTGCGCTCCGCCTGGATGTCATACTGGTCGAACCTGTTCTCAAAGGCCATTTCCAGCGTGTCACGGTGGCCTTCGGTGGTGATCAGCGCCGTTCTGGCACCCTTGCGTTCGATCAGCGCGTTTGTGGCAAGGGTGGTGCCATGTACAACCAGATCGATCCTTTCAGGCCCGATCCCCGATTGTTCCAGGATCCGGTCGACACCCTGCATCAGCCCGTCAGCGGGACGTTCAGGCGTGGTCAGGACCTTGGCGGTATGGCGCTGGCCGTCTTCATCAAGAACGACATCAGTAAAGGTGCCACCGATATCGATGGCGAGGCGGATGCTCACGGGCCCGGCTCCAATGATCGTTTCATGCAAGGTCCTGTCGTTTCCGGCTAGCTTTTCTTCTCCAGCGCGGCAAGGAAAGCGTCGAGTTCGGTGGCGGGAATTTTGGCATTTTCGGCCGGCCCGGGGAAGCTGCCATCAAGCGAGGCCTCGCGAAAGGCGGACAGGGCGGCACGGCGTTCGGCGGCCATCTGATCGGCGAGCGCGGCGAGATTGCCAAAGGCGCGGGAATGGCGCGGCAACGGGTTCTCGCCGCAGATGTCATTCTGGAACAGATACATCACATCCCCCCCGGGGCCGGAGCCAAGCGACATGGTTATGAGGCCGGTGCGCGGGCTGATCGCGGCCAGCACGTCTGCCGGGATGACCTCCGCCTCGACCGAGAACGCGCCGGCATTCTCCAGGTCACGGAAATCCTGCATCAACGCCAGCGCCTCGTCCGCGGTCCGGCCGACGGCGCGAAGGCCGCCACGCCAGGTCGATTTGCGTGGCACCAGCCCCAGATGGCCCATCACCGGAATATCCTCATTGGCCAGCATTTCGACAACCGCGAGGCGGCGCGCCGTCATGACCGAGTCAGCTCCCTGCTTCAGGGCAGTCAATGCCCCACGAAGGATGTCCTCATCAGTTGGGTAATCCGGAATCGTCAAAGCCGCGGTCAGGAAATGATGTGGCGCGCCTTGCCGCACAAGACCCACATTGGCAGCGCCGCAGATCAGCATGTCGATCCCGGCATCGGCGGCGGCGGCGGCCTCTTCGACGGTATTGGCCGTTGTCTGGGTCAATTTGCGAACGCCCTTGCAGGCGCGGATATCGGCGGCTGTCAGGTTGCGACGCGACGGCTTTGCATCCCACGTGTAAATCGGCTTTGTACCTGTCTCCATGCCCTGCTCCATGCCCGTTTCTCCCTCCCCAAAAAGCTGCCTTGTTATCTTGTGAGCTATTGTCACAATATTGGTAGTCGGCAGCGTATCGTCCGGCAGCGCATTATCAAGTCCGACCGCCTCGCCAGCTTGCAAGTCCGGGCTCTGACCGGAAATCCGGGACCCGGTGAATGCTACCAGCAGAGAAGGATACTTCAATGAGAGCAGTTGATGGCTTTTTATCATTTTTGGTCTTTGCGAAATTGCATATTTCCTGTTGGCTTTGGTACGAAAGTCATGTCCGCTAAGGGATTGCAGTTATTCGCGCATGTGACTGAAAAAGCCGTATCAGGAGGACTCCGACGGTTAGACGTTATAGGAGCAGACGTTCGATGAACCCGCTTTCAAGCACGATCAA
>RFZL01000050.1 GCA_009920665.1 Alphaproteobacteria bacterium
TGGTCGGCAGCAGGAGCCGTTTGGGTGGTCTCCTGTTTTGGTGTCAGCATCTTGATGGAACTCGCACTTGAGGAATAGTTGTCATAGACCTTGCCTTTATACTCGTTCTGTTTGTAGGTTATCTTCATAAGCACATCATCGCCCTCTTTGGCGTGTATGCTCTCACCGTGTAAGAAACAAGCAACCTTATGCTTCTGCTGGGTGTCTAGCGACATCACCTCTATATCCACTATGTCGTGAGACCCAGCTTGCCTCTGACAGGCGGACCTCGTGACAGGCCAGCGCGCTTTGCGGCCCGACAATCACCCGGTGCTGTTCGGCATCGATGGCGACGACATAGAGCGGGCCTTCGGAGTCATCTGCATCCTTGCGACCGCCGATGCCAAGGCCGCGACGTTGCCCGATGGTGTAGTCGATGACGCCGTCATGCCGGCCAAGCACCGTGCCATCAAGATGCACGATCTCGCCCGCCTCGACCGCGCCGGGGCGAAGCCGCCGCACGACATCGCCATAGCGCCCGTTCGGCACGAAACAGATATCCTGGCTGTCCGGCTTGTCGGCCACGGCCAGGCCGAAGCGATGTGCCAGTTCGCGCGTCTCGTCCTTGCTCATACCGCCAAGCGGAAATCGCAGATAGTCAAGCTGGTCCGGCGTTGTGGCGAACAGGAAATAGCTCTGATCCTTGCCGGGATCCGCACCGCGATGCAGCTCGGCCCCACCGTCACCCTCGACCCGGCGGACATAATGCCCGGTGGCAAGACAATCGGCGCCAAGTTCACGCGCCGTTGTCAGCAGATCGATGAATTTCACCGTCTGATTGCAACGCACGCAGGGGATCGGCGTCTCGCCACGAAGATAGCTGTCGGCGAAATCCTGCATCACCTGGTCGGCAAAGCGGCTTTCGTAATCCAGCACATAATGGGGAATGCCAAGCCGGCCGGCGACGGTTCGCGCATCATGGATATCGGCACCGGCGCAGCAGGCACCCTTGGCCTGGATCGCCACGCCATGGTCATAGAGCTGCAGGGTGATCCCGACAACCTCATAACCCTGCTCATGAAGCAGCGCCGCGGTGACCGAGGAATCAACACCCCCCGACATCGCGACAACAACACGCGTTTCCGCTGGCGGTTTGGCGAACCCGAGCGAGTTGGCCCCGACATGTTGCGAAACCCCGGCGTCATGCGAAGCTGTCGATGATACAGGCGCTGCCGTGGTCATGGGTCTCGTCTCTCTGCACTTCCCGGGGCTGGAAACCCCCTTTAGAAATCTTCTGGAACGGTCAGGCGCAGCCCGTCCAGTTCAGGCGACATCGCAATCTGGCAGCCAAGCCGCGAGGTGTCCGACAGGCCAAAGGCAAGGTCGAGCATATCCTCTTCATCCTCACTGGGACCGCCGGTCTTTGCGTACCAGTCGGGATCGACGATCACATGGCATGTCGCGCAGGACAGGCAGCCACCGCAGGTGCCCTCGATGCCAAGCCCGGCGTCGCGGCCGGCTTCCATCACGGTCACGCCCTCATCGACCTCGACATTATGTTCCTTGCCATCGGGAGTGGTGAAAATAATCGTCGGCATGGTGCTTTAAACTCCAGTTCTTCGTCTTTGATATCATCATGCGCAATGTCTTCATGCGCGTTGTCAAATGTGGTTCGGATGGCACCTGCCACACCGGGCAATTCATCCCGAAACGGCCACCAGCTTTTACAGGGCAAGCAGCAGTTCCGCAAGCCTTTCAAAATCCGCCTCACCGGTGTTCCAGCCACCGGAAATCCGGATGGCACGGCTGGCATCCACGCCCGCGCCCATGGCCTTCAACACGTGGCTTTCATGCACCTTGCCGGATGAACAGGCGGACCCGGCGCTGATCGCGACACCGGCAAGATCAAGCGTCATGACCATCGTCTCGGCACTCTTCTCATTGACCGCCAGACAGGCGGTGTTGGCGATCCGGTCAGCCGCCGCCCCGAACAGCCGCACATCATTGCGCCCAGCTGTCAGACGTGATTCAAGCCGATCGCGCCAGAGCGCCATGGCCCGGTAATGCGCCACATCGTCAAAGGCCGCCCTTGCCGCCGCGCCAAAGCCCACAATGCCAAGAAAATTTTCGGTGCCCGATCGACGCCCCTGTTCCTGGCCACCACCGCGAAGCAAGCTTGTCATCCGCAGGCCGGGCCTGACCAGCAAAGCGCCGACACCTGTCGGCCCACCGATCTTGTGCGCCGACAGGCTGGCATAATCGAGACCGGAGGCGGCAAAATCCAGATGCTGCTTGCCAAGAACCTGCACCATGTCGCTATGCGTTGCCACACCGGCCTCGCGCGCCAGCGCCACGACATCGGCAATCGGTTGCAGCACGCCGGTTTCATTATTCGCAGACATCACCGAGACAAGCGTCCGTCCGCGCCTGTCATCGGGAAGTGATCCAAGGACATCACGAAGCTGATCAAGGTCGATCCGGCCCTCACCATCAACGCCAATGATGGTGGCGTCGGGGACGACCCGAAGGACCGAATCATGTTCCACCGCGCTGGTGATGACATGGTCGAAGACCGACAGGGCAAGGTTGTTCGCTTCGGTCCCGCCACTCGTAAACACCACATCGGCGCCGCGGCATCCGGCCAGAATGGCGATTTCAGCCCGCGCCGCCTCCACCGCCATCCGCGCCGCACGGCCATAGCCATGAACCGAGGACGGGTTGGAAGGCGGGCCCATCGCCGCCTGAATCGCCTCCATCGCTTCGGGGCGAAGCGGCGCGGTGGCGTTATTGTCAAAATAGAGGTGTGGCCGGGGCGGCATGGTGGCGGCTTAGCTCTCGCGCTTTGGCAGGTCAAGCCCGTCCTGATCACCAATCGCCTCCTTGCCGGCCTCATCATGAAGCTTGGTCGGCGACAGCCGGTCCTCCATGTCATTCAGCCTGGCACGAAGCGTCTGCACCTCGGCGACAAGCGCCTCGATTGTGCGGGCGCGCGGATCGACCTCATCGGGGTGCGAGACGGCGTAGGCGGCGAACGGGCGTTCCTCGGCGGCCGGCACACGCTTGGCGGCCAGCTGGCGTGCCGGCACGCCAACAACGGTGGCCCCTGCAGGAACATCACGCGTGACAACCGAATTGCCTCCGACACGCGCGCCTTTTTGCACCGTCAGATCGCCAAGGATCTGCGCCCCCGAACCGACGATAACGTCATCTTCCAGCGTCGGATGGCGCTTCACCGAGCGCTGAGATTCGGCATCGACCGCCGGCAGGACACCGCCAAGCGTCACGCCCTGATACAGCGTGACATTGCGGCCGATGACCGTCGTTTCGCCGATGACAACACCGGAGCCGTGATCAACGAAAAATCCACAACCGATCGTCGCCCCGGGGTGGATCTCGATGCCGGTAAACCAGCGCGCCAACTGCATGATGAACCTGGCCGGGAATTTCACACCGGCGCGCCACAGAGGGTTGGCGATCCGATAGGCCAGCATGACCTGGAAGCTTGGATAGAGGAACATCGCCGCCAGCCGGCCACCGGCGGCGGGGTCACGCTCGAGAATTGCGGTCAGGTCGCGGTTCAGCTTTGCGAACATGGCTCCGGACTCCATGGTCGGATTCTGTTGATACCAGGAAAACAGCACCGTACTGTGCAAGCCGGGTTGGCCTGCCGATCTGTTTAAGATATAAGCCGATCTCACAAAATCACAAGGTAACGGATAAATATGCCCGAGGTCATCATCAACGGACCCGAGGGGCGCCTCGAATGCCGGTACATGCCAGCCGAGGCCCCTGACGCGCCAACCGCCCTGATCCTGCATCCCGAGCCGGACAAGGGCGGCACCATGAACAACCGCGTGACCTACGCGCTGTACCAGCATTTCCAGTCGCGCGGCTTTGCCGTCATGCGGTTCAATTTCCGTGGCGTCGGCAGAAGCCAGGGCACCTATGACAGCGGCGATGGCGAATTGTCGGATGCGGCGACGGCGATGGACTGGCTGCAATCGCAGACACCGGCGTCAAGCCAGTGCTGGATCGCCGGCTTTTCCTTCGGGTCATGGATCGGCATGCAGTTGATGATGCGCCGTCCGGAAATCTCGGGCTTCATTTCCATCACACCGCCGGCAGCAACGCACGACTTCACCTTCCTCGCGCCCTGCCCGGCGTCGGGTCTGATCGTCCATGGCGAGCAGGATGCGGCCGTGCCGCCGGAAACGGTCCACAAGCTTGTCGAGCGGCTTTCGATCCAGAAGGGCGTTGAAATCAAGGTCGACATCGTTCCCGGGGCCAATCATTTCTTCACCGATCATCTCGACCCGCTGATCGAGCATGTGTCGGGCTATCTTGATGAGGCACTGCCAAAGCCCGCCGAAGCGCCGCTTTTCTGAACGGGAACACGACAGATGACACACCGGTCAGAGCTCATCAGGCTGTTCTCCGAACGCGGATACATCCACCAGGCGACCAATATCGATGGTCTGGATGAACGGGCATCGCAACAGATCATCCCGGCCTATATCGGGTTTGACTGCACCGCCAACAGCCTGCATGTCGGCTCGCTTGTGCAGATCATGATGCTTCGCGCCCTGCAGCGAACCGGCCACAAACCCATCGTCCTCATGGGCGGTGGCACCACAAAGGTCGGCGATCCGTCCGGCAAGGACGCCGCGCGACCGTTGCTGTCCGAACATGATATCGAACAGAACAAGCAGGGCATTTTTCAGGTCTTCAAAAAATACCTGGCCTTTGGCGACGGGCCGACCGACGCCATCATGGTTGATAACGCATCATGGCTGGATGATTTGGCCTATATCCGCTTCCTGCGCGATTTTGGGCCACATTTTTCAGTCAACCGCATGCTGGCCATGGATTCGGTGAAGCTTCGCCTCGACCGCGAACAACCGCTGTCCTTCCTCGAATTCAACTACGCCATTCTTCAGGCCTATGATTTTCTTGAATTGCGCCGCCGCTATGGGTGCCTGCTGCAGATGGGTGGCTCGGACCAGTGGGGCAATATCGTCAGCGGCATCGACCTGACGCGGCGCGTCGACGCCCAGGAAATCTACGGCCTGACGTCACCGCTGATCACCACGGCATCCGGCGCCAAGATGGGCAAGACCGCCGATGGCGCCATCTGGCTGAACGAGGACCGGCTGTCCACCTTCGATTTCTGGCAGTTCTGGCGCAATACCGAGGATGCCGATGTGGCCCGCTTTCTGGCCCTTTTCACCGAACTGCCGATGGATGAGGTGGCGCGGCTTGGCGCGCTGGAAGGCGCCGAGATCAACGAGGCGAAGATCATTCTCGCCAATGAGGCGACGACTCTCTGCCATGGTGCCGACGCGGCCCGCGCCGCGATGGAAACGGCGCGGCAGACCTTTGCCGGCGGCGGCGTCAGCGAAGGCCTGCCACAAGAAACGGTGTCGGGCGAGGAGGCTGACGGGATGGGTATGATCGCCGCGCTGGTCAAGGTCGGGTTTGCCAAATCCAATGGCGAGGCACGGCGGCTGATCCGCGGTGGCGGAGCCCGTTTGAATGACGTGGCGATCAGCGATGAGGATCATCTGCTGAGCAGTGCCGATTTCAGTGACGGCCGCGCCAAGATCTCGGCCGGCAAGAAACGCCACGCGCTTCTTGTCCTGTCCTGACTGAACATCAGAAACCTAACTGTCTACCTAACTGTCTACCGGGCTGTCTGCCGGGCTATCTGCCGGGCCGTCGGGTTGCGGCCCCAGAATGCGATCGCCCTCGCGGCGGATCCAGGAGGGGCTGAACAGGTCGCGAAGCAGCCCCGGCACGATTGACGCCGGGGTCACCGATGTATCGGGATCATCGACATCGCCTTTAACGCGGAACTGTGTGACAAACAGGCCGGCCTTGTCGATTCCGGTCAGGATTTCCCCGACAAGCGGAATCACACCGATAATCTGGCTCAGGAAACTTGCAGGCACCAGATTGCCGCTGACATCGACGATGCGGGTTGACCGGTCATATTTGCCGACAAACGCCACCGATACCGCCTGACCGCGGCCGGTGACCTGGCGCAGGATCACCTCGCTGCCACGCTTCTCGATCACCGCCTCGCCCCAGGCAAAGCCGGTGCCCTCACCCTCGACCAGATTATACAGTCCGATCGGTGCCAGAACCGAAAAGGCGCGGACCGCGGCCGGCGCCTCGACAACGGAAAAGTTGGTGATCCGCATATTCGTATCAAAATTGTCGTAGCCATCGATGAAACGGGTCTTCAGGAACATCTCGCCCGAGCGGATGGTGTCGGTCACGCGCAGCCCCTTGAGCGTGCCGCCACCATTTTCCGAGGCAAGTGTCAGTTCAGGCACCTTGCCGTCAGCGGCGGTGTAGGTCAGCGTCGTCTCGGCCCCACCAATGACACCCACACCATTGACGAAATCGCCGCCCTTTCCAAAACTCAGCTGAAGCTCACTCTCGTTGATAAGGGGTTTCTTGTTGTAGATGAGATTGCCGGAGAAGGACGCCTCACCACCACCGCCACCCGCCTTGGTGCCGGTGCCGACGAAAATCTGGTCGGCAAGGATATCGAAGCTGACCGGCCGCCCCTCGCCAATGCCGAGATTGCGGCGCAACGGGACAAGATCAATCTGCACCGCTTCGGCCTCGACCACCCAATGCTGGTTCTCGTCCTGTGACAGCGTCATGGTCCTGATATCATTGCCCGGCCAGGTCAGACGCTCAAACACCGCCTGCGTCAGTCCGAAACTGCCATCGCCACGCTGTCCGAAATCCACCCGCCCGGCAGCTTCAAGACTGCCGGCGACAAGGTCGATATCCTCGATCGAGACAAGCTTCCCCTTGCGAAGGATCAGCCTGGTGGCCACCCGACCTTCTTCGGCTGGCAGCTTCACCCAGGCCAGAGCCGGCACATCGATCGAGGCGTCATTCAGATCAAGCGCGAGCGCGACCTCGAAATCCGCAAGATCGATCCCCGTCGCCAGTTCGATGCGACCACCAAGAGCCCCGTCAATCCGCAGGCCAGTCAGGCGCGAGGCTAGCTTTGCCAGCCCGGACGCATTTGGCGCGTCGGCCTTGACCTGCAATAGATCCCGGTCACGGTCATTCGTCACCACAAAGTCCACCGGCGCGCCGAATATAGTGGCTGTGCCGGAAATTTCGGTTTTGGCTCGTGACAGATGCATGACCAGTTCGGCGTCCCGCGCCATGCCGACCAGCGGCACCCCTTCGAAATTTCCATTCTGTACGATGATATCCGTCTCGACCTCAAGGTCGGCGCGTCGCGGGGTACCACCTGCCGGGAAGCGCGCGCGCAGGTCGACATTGGCCCGTCCGGACATGGCAAGCGCAGCCAGATCGATACCGTCACCGCTGCCATAGCCAAGCGCCGCCGCGATCTCCGCAACCCGCGCAAGATCGCTGTCGACGGTCGACACAGCAAGCATCGCCCGGCCCTCTCCGGCAGCGCCGCCACGCTGATAGGTCACCTTTGACGGCAGGCCAAACAGCGTGGCATCACCGCGGATCTGGAATTGCGATCTGTCGACGGTGAAGTTGACATTTGCCTCTCGTGCCTCGGCATCGAGCGGCAGGTTGGTGAAGGTTCCGTTGCTTACACTGCCCTCAACCTCGAACCCGATATCGGTTGGCTTCAGCTTGCGACGAACAGGAAAACTCGTTCTGAGAACAAGCTCGCTCTGGCCGGTGGCCTTGACTTTCATCAGGTCACTGCTCTTGCCACCAAAACCGAAGCGTGACGCGACGCGGATGGCTTCACCAATATCTCCTGCAAGGCGCAGATCGGTGCGCCCCATCGCCGGCTTGCCGCCGATGACGGGGATGATTTCCACCTTGCCCGTCGACAGTTCAAGGCCCTCCACACGGCCTTCGGTCAGGATGATCTCACCGCGATTGTCGGCAATGGTCAGACGGCCATCAAGATTGGTGAAGGCAGGCAGTTTCGCGTTCAACTCAAGGCGGGCATCACGCATCGTCACCGTCCCGTCGAGGCGCGAGATTCGCGGCCGCTCCCCGGCGAAATCGCTGATCACCTGAAGCCGGATATCCTCGACCCGCCCCTGCGGCATCTTCTGCCCGACCCAGTTTCTGGTCTTGCTGACAAGCCATTGCGGCCAGATAGCGTGGAATGTGCGGACATCCATGGCCCCGGCCACGATCTTCAGATCGGTTTCCGAAATGGCCCACCCATCACTGAGGAACAGATCGCCGCTGACACCGACGCTGCCGCCATCGGCCAGCGTCAGGCTGATATCCTGCAAGGCGAATTTGCTGCCCTGCAGCGCGGCGTTGATCTGGACACGGGTCAAAGGCAAGGGTGTGTCGCGATCAACAACCTTCAAACTGCCGTCACCGACACCGACTGACAGGGCCAGCGCCTCGACGACGCCTCGCGGGCCAAGGCGAAGCGTGATATTGCCGTCGGCAACACCGGTCAGCCGCTCATATTGCTGCGCCCCGACATCAACCAGCACATCGCGGACAGCCGATGCAAGGTCAAGCTGCACAATTTCCAGCGCGGCACCATCCCGCTGGAAACCGCCCCTCACTTTCAGCTCGAAATTCTCAAGCCGTCCACCGGCGGCCCTTTGCATCAGCGCGGCCCGCACCCCGGAGGCGAGCCCGGCAGGCCAGTCTTCATAAATGCCTTCTATCGGCCATCGGTCGCCGCGAAGGCGAAGCGCAAGTTGCGGTACATCATCGCGAAGCCCACGCAGGTCTCCTGACAATGCGACCGTCCGGCCATCGTTGAGAACAAGTTCACCCTGCGCCAGCGACAATTCACCGGCACCGTGGTTGTAGCCCATCACCACCGACGCGGTGTCATATGCGAGGACGGGAAGTCCGACGTTTGTAAGGTCAAGACGACCCTCGATCGCCACGATATCCATATCTGTCACATCCAGCACACCGGCGCTGATTGACAGGTTGGCGGTCCCGGACAGCCGGCCAGCCTCACCAAGCGCCAGCGGAATTTGTGGTGAGATCGCGGGTAAGCCGGCGGTGGTGAACTCATCCAGTTTGGCATCAATCCGAAAATCCTTCCGGACCAGATCGCCAATGGCCGACACCGACAGGATTCCGGCTGATGCACCGCCAATCAGACGTTCGCCCTCGACAAGGCCTACAAAGGTGCCATCCGCCGCCGCGGCAAATTCGAATTCCACATTCTCGAAGCGAACCGGTGCAGCCTCTCCCGCCGGGTCACGCAGCGTCAAACCGGCCGCGGCAAGGGTGATCTGACGTCCTGCCATATTGTCATCGCTGGTGCCGTCAACCGGTGCGGCGACAATTGCCGCCAATGCGCCAAGCGGCGAGGCGCGCAAGCGTTCGGGATCAAGCGTGAGATCGAGATCAAGGCCTGTCAGCACGATATCGGACGGCGCCCACTGCAACAGTGCGCGCGGTGTCATGACAATGCTTGCCTGTGGAACTGTCAGCGAATTGCCGTCAAGGGTGAGAGCTACATCGGATGCAAGGACCGTCAGCGTGAAAGATGGCAGTTGAACCTCAAAACCGACATCTGCAACCGCAACCGGCGCCCCGCCAAGGCGCTTGCTGAGTTCGGCCTGAAGGAACCCGGCAAGGCCACCAGCGTTGGCAATATAGACAAAAGGGGTGGCGATACCCGCCAGGACAAGCGCCAGCAAACCAAGCAGCACAAACCGCAACATGCGACGTCGCGGTTTCGCCCCGGTCTCTTTTGACTGTGTTCCCTGCACCATACCGGCCCTGCCAGCGCCCGTTCAATGCGCCGTTTGTATCATGTCGCTTGGTGACTGTCTTGCGATCATTGAAAGCCTTCCCATCTTACCGGCAGACATCGAATTCCGGCCACCCATCACAGATCGTGGCCACGGACAAGACCCCAGAGCACAGGAGACAACCACCATGCTTGAAACAGGCACAAAAGTACCTTCCTTTACCATTCCGACCGATACCGGTTCTTTCTCGATGGCAGACAAGGCTGGCAAGAATGTGGTCATTTTCTTTTTCCCGCGCGCCGACACCAGCGGATGCACGAAGGAAGCTGTTGCCTTTTCCGGGCTCCTGGCCGATTTCACGGCAGCAGGCTGCGAGGTGATCGGCATTTCAAAGGATACGGCGGCGAAGCAGGGTAAATTCCGCGCCAAGCACGGCCTGAGCTGTGAACTTGGCGCCGATAACGCGACTGATATCTGCGAGACGTTCGGTGTCTGGGTCGAGAAATCGATGTATGGCCGGACCTATATGGGCATCCAGCGCGCCACCTTCCTCATCGATGGTACGGGCACGATTGCCGAGGTCTGGCCAAAGGTGAAGGTGGCGGGCCATGCCGAGGAGGTGCTGGCGCGCGCGCAAGCGCTCTGACAGCGCGCCTCAGCTGTCGCGCTGCGCCCCGACCCGCGCCGCCAGGCTGGCCTCGACGAAATCATCGAGGTCACCGTCAAGAACCGCCCCGGCATTGCCCTTTTCGATGCTGGTGCGAAGATCCTTCACCATCTGGTAGGGATGCAGCACATAGGACCTGATCTGGTTTCCCCAGCCTATATCGGTCTTTGACGAGGCCGCGTCATTCGCCGCCTCCTCGCGCTTCTGGAGCTCAAGCTCGTAAAGACGCGCCTTCAGCATGTTCAGCGCGGTGGCGCGGTTGCGATGTTGCGAGCGGTCATTCTGGCATTGCACCACGATATTGGTCGGCAGATGGGTGATCCGGATCGCTGAATCCGTCTTGTTGACATGCTGTCCGCCGGCTCCGGAGGCGCGGTAGGTGTCGACACGCAGATCCTTGTCCTCGATCTCGATCTCGATATCATCATCGACGACCGGATAGACCCAGGCGCTTGCAAAGCTGGTGTGCCGCCGGGCCGAGCTGTCATAGGGCGAGATCCGGACAAGCCTGTGGACACCCGATTCCGTCTTCAGCCAGCCATAGGCATTGTCGCCCTCGATCCGCATCGTGACCGATTTGATGCCGGCCTCTTCACCGGCGCTCTCCTCGATCATCTGCAGCTTGAAGCCACGACGCTCGCACCAGCGGCTATACATACGTACCAGCATGGCGGCCCAGTCCTGGGCCTCGGTCCCGCCGGCACCGGCGTGAATTTCCAGAAAGCAGTCATTGCCGTCAGCCTCTCCCGACAGCAGGCTTTCAAGCTGCCGCTTCTCGGCCAGTGTCACCAGCTCCGCCAGCGACGCTTCGGCCTCGGCGACAACCTCCTCGTCGCCCTCCATCTCACCAAGCTCGATAAGCCCGGTCGCGTCATCAAGTTCGGTCTGAAGCGCAGTGATCGCCTCGATCTGGCGTTGCAAGCGGTTCTTCTCGCGCATCGCCTCCTGGGCGGCGGCCTGATCATTCCAGAAATCACCCTCGGCGCTCAGCGCTTCGAGCTCGGCAAGGCGCGCTGTCGCAGCCTCGAAATCGACATGCTTCCTGAGAAGGTCGATGGCCGTCGTGATGATATCGATCTGGGCTTGCGTTTCGGCTTGCATATACTGTCCCATCATTCTGCCGAGCCAGCCCCGACGCGGCTAGAAGTAGCGCGACGGCCATTGACTGACAAGCGTTAAGCCGTGACCGCACGTCGCCAGCCAGCCCGACCGGAGGAGGCCAGCCTCAGAACAGGCCCGGCGTGGTGATCTCATCGGACGGGGCGGCGCGAACCGCGCTTCCCGGCACATCGATCAATATACCCCCTGGACGCTGGCCGGGCTTGAACACCTCGAAGATGGCTTTCTCGTGATTGGGAAGAACGCGCTCACCCGTTTCCGCGTTCACCGGGATGATGGTGATGCCGCTTGGGCGCCGGAACGGAATGACCGGCCTGTCGGCCTGGGCGGCGGCGATGAAATCACCAAAAATCGGCACCGCCACGGTCGAGCCTGTCTCCCGCTTGCCAAGCTGGCGCGGTGTGTCATAGCCGACAAACACGCCGATGGCGAGATCCGGTGTGAACCCTATGAACCAGCCATTGGTGTTGTCATTGGTGGTGCCTGTCTTGCCGGCCACGGTCAGGTTCAGTTCGGCGATGCGCCGGCCAGTGCCGCGTTTGATGACCCCCTCGAGCATCGAGACCATCTGGAAAGCCGATGCCGGCGATGTCAGCTGTTCACGCGTGTCGGCCAGTGTGGGAATCTCCTGGCCAGCCCACCCATCCTCGGCGCGGCAGGCCGCGCAGTCACGCTCATCATGCCGATAGATTGTCTCGCCATGGCGGTTCTGGATCCGGTCGATCAGGCTCGGCGTGATCTTCTTGCCGCCATTGACAAGCATGCCGTAGGCCGAGGTCAGCCTAAGCAGGGTCGTCTCGCCAGCGCCAAGCGACATCGATAGCAAGGGTGGCAGGTTCTGGTTCAACCCGAATTTGCGCGCATATTCCTGAATTTCCTCCATACCAAGACTCATCGCAAGACGCGCTGTCATCAGGTTGCGCGACTTCTCGATACCGACACGCATGATCGACGGACCATAAAAACGACGTGTGTAGTTGGCCGGTTTCCATTTTGGCTTGCCGCGCCCCTGATCCACCACCAGCGGGGCATCGAGAATGCGTGTTGTCGGGTTGTAGCCCTGATCGAGCGCCGCCAGATAGACAAACGGCTTGAAGGCCGATCCGGGCTGGCGAAGCGCCTGCACCGCGCGGTTGAATTCGGACTCCGCGTAATTATAGCCGCCACTCATCGCCAGCAGCCGTCCGGTATGCGGATCAAGGGCGACAATCGCCCCTTCGACAAGCGGCCGCTGCGACAGTGACATGTCTGCCGGACCCGGCTCGAACCCGTCGCGGATCAGGTCAGGCGTGGCCGTTGGCGGCTGCACCATGACGATGTCACCGACCGACAACGCATCCCGCAGATCCTTCAGAGGCGGCGGCCGCACGCCGTCTTCACGGCGCGGTGGATAGGCCCAGAAGGCAAGCTTGAAGGGGATACGCGCCTGCCGCCCCTCAACATGGATTTCAGCTTCATCACTGCTGACATCGGTCACCAGCGCGGCGAAATGATCATCCGGCATTACCTTCTGATAACCGGCCAGAACCTCGTCAATGTCGCCTTCGCCAACATGTCTGCCAAGCGGGCCGCGCCATCCCTGACGCCGGTCAAGTGCCTCGAGGCCGCGTTCAAGCGCCATCCGTGCCGCTTCCTGCAGGGTCGGGTCGAGAGTCGTTCGCACCGACAGGCCGCCGGTATAGAGCATATCCTCGCCGAACATGGCGACGACCTCGCGCCGCACCTCCTCGGCGAAATAGGGCGCATCGATTGAATCAAACCCGCTTCTCCTGACGACGGTCAGCGGCACCGCGACGGCCTCCATCCGCTCGGCCTCGGTGATGAACCCGTTCTGTTGCATTTCGCCCAGAACCCAGTCCCGGCGGATGGTCGCTGATTTTATCCGGCGTGTCGGATGATAATTCGATGGCGCCTTTGGCAGCGCCGCCAGATAGGCCATCTCTTCAAGCGTCAGCCGGTCGAGCGGCTTGTCGAAATAATTCAGCGACGCCGCCGCCACGCCGTAGCTTCCCTGACCAAGATAGATTTCGTTCAGATAGAGGGCGAGGATCTGCTCCTTGGTGAAGGCCCGCTCCATGCGAAAGGACAGAATGGCTTCCTTGATCTTGCGGTCGATCGACACCTCGTTGGTCAGCAGGAAGTTCTTCGCCACCTGCTGGGTGATGGTCGAGGCGCCAATCGGCCGGCGGCCGGTGCCGTAATTGCGAACATTGGTCACAACGGCCCGCAGCAGCGCCCGCGGATCAATGCCGAAATGCGAATAGAAGGCCTTGTCCTCGGCCGACAGGAACGCCTGAATGAGGCGTGGCGGCATTGCCTCGACCGGCATGAAGACCCGTTTCTCGCGGGCATGTTCGGCGATCAACGCACCGTTGCCGGCATGAATACGGGTGGCGACCGGCGGTTCATACCGGGCCAGCTGGTGATAGTCGGGAAGTTCCTTGCCATAGGTCCAGAAAATCCACAGAACGCCGGCAGCGGCAGCAACAAGGCCGAGGAACAGAAGGCTGAAAAGCACCGTTACGACACCGGCAAACCGCATGAAGAAGGATTTCCTGCGGCGCCTCGGCACCGAGTCGGTCAGCTCGAGCGCGTCGGTCCCGTCACGATTGTCGGCGGTGTCACCCATTCCCCTGCCAGTCACCTTTCGCGTCACTCCTGCGGACCATATTCGACCAGATATGCGACGATGGCGCGGCTCAGCCTTTCGGTCAGCTTTGTGCGATATTCCGCAGTCTTCAGGTTGGCCTCATCCTGCCGGTTCGTGATGAATCCCATTTCGACCAGCACAGATGGCATGTCAGGAGCTTTTAACACGGCAAATCCGGCAAAACGATGGCCCCGCTTGTCGCCGCCGGGCATATCACGGATATGGCGCAGGATGGTGCTTGCCAGATAGGTCGACTGGTTCATCGATTCACGCTGGAACATGCGCAGCAATTCATCGGCGGCCTCGGGATCCTCGACCGCCAGATCGGGGCCGCCGATCAGGTCGGCCCTGTTCTCGTTCCGCGCCAGCATTTCGGCTTCCTTGTCCGACGCCGTGTCGGACAGGGTGAAGACCGAGATCCCACGCGCCTTGCTGGATGGCGCGGCATCGGCATGCAACGAGATGAATATATCAGCCTGCTGCCGGCGTGCCAGATTGATGCGCTGACGCAGTTTCAGATACCGGTCATCGGAGCGCGACAGGACCGGGTTGATCACCCCGGTTGCCTTCAGCTGGCGCGCCAGTTCGGTGGCGGCGGCCAGCGTGATATGTTTTTCCTGTGTCTTCGACTTGCCAATCGCGCCGGGATCCTTGCCACCATGACCGGCATCGATGAACACTGTCCATTTTTTGCGGGATGGGGGCGGTGCGGGCGATGCGGATGACACTTTGCTGTCAGCGGTGGCAGGCTGCCCTGTTTGCGGCGTGCCAGCCTGCTGGCTGGCTGGGGAAGCCGTATCGCCATAACCGCGCAGCCCCTCGCGCGCCAGCGTCTTTGCCGCAACCTGAAACGCCGTCTGCCCCTTGTCCGCCAGATCAAAAACCAGCCGATGACCGCGACCATCGCCAGCCGGCAGGGCAAAACGCCGCACCGGCGCCGCCGGCGCTGCCATCTCGATCACCACACGGCCGGTTTGCGCATCGAGCCTGCCATAGCGATAGGCGGTCGCCGGGGCGGCACCAAGATTGCCGCTCTTCGGCACATCCGCAACCCGCCAGTCAGCATTCGGGATGTCGACGACAAAGCGATAGGGGTCGGCAAGCAGTGTCAGTTTCGCCGGCACCGGCCGATCAGTCTCGACCACCACACGAAGCGCCCGCTGCCCGTCAATCTCGACCCCGCCGATGCGCAGGCCGGTGATCGCGCTGTCCGCCGCCAGAACATGGCCGGAAGCCAGAACCGAAGCGGCAAGAATCATCATGGTCAGCAAGCTTGCGGCCAGCGGGCGTGTAAGTCGGCAAAACCTTTTCGGCGTCACTCTGTTTCCAACCCCCGGTGGCGCAATCCCGGGACAAAACACCCGGTGGCGGCACATGACTCGATTTAACGTTATTGGCATTTTGCTTTTTGGGTGTATATAGTCAACCTTAGCAGTGAGCGACCGCGCTGAGGCGCGACCCGGCCACCCCCAAACAGGATGGTCGGGTCCCCGAACAGGCAAGTGGCGCCCAGTTGATCGATCACAGCGTGACAGAAGTATCCCTCGGGCGATACCGCCCCGAGCAGCTATGCCAGACCATTCATGATGTCCCGCGGCTGCCGGCTTGTGCGACAGGCGCCCGATACCATTTTGTGAACCTTTCGTGGGACCGAACCATGACACATCCAACCGCGCAGAACCTGTCGATGGCGATCCGCCAGGCAGCGCTTTTGCGTGATGGCTGTCATGTGATGCCCGCGAACCAACATCCCCCACATTGCCGGCAGGCGATCCACGAAATGCGATCACCGGCAGATGTGGCTGGAAAGAGACATCTCTATGACAAAAAGATTACTTATCGACGGCCGACAGGCCGAAGAAACACGGGTTGTCCTGCTGAGCGGCACCCGCATTGAGGATTTCGATTACGAGACCGAAAACCGCAAGCAACTCAAAGGCAATGTATATCTGGCCCGCGTAACGCGTGTCGAACCATCGCTTCAGGCCGCCTTTGTTGAATATGGCGGCAATCGCCAGGGGTTCCTGGCATTCAGCGAAATCCACCCCGATTACTATCGTATTCCGGTCGAGGACCGCGAGGCGCTTGTCCAGGCCGAGCGTGACTCCGAAGATGATGAGGATGGCGCGCCGGAAGCCGACGGCACGCCCGAGACCGTTGGCGGTGAGGGTGCCGATGAAGAAGACATCAGGCCACGCCGCCATGTCCGCAGATACAAAATCCAGGAAGTGGTGTCGCGCAAGCAGATCATGCTGGTGCAGGTCGTCAAGGAAGAACGCGGCAACAAGGGCGCGGCGCTGACAACCTACCTGTCGCTTGCCGGTCGCTATTGCGTGCTGATGCCGAACTCGACACGGCGCGGCGGTGTCAGCCGCAAGATCACCAACGCTGCCGACAGGAAGCGGTTGAAGACGATCGTCGGCGGCCTCGATGTGCAGGATGGCATGGCTGTCATCGTGCGGACGGCCGGCGCCAAACGGACCAAGACCGAGATCGCCCGCGACTATGCTTATCTCTCGAAATTGTGGGATGAAATCCGCACAAAGACGCTGGAATCACAGGCACCAAGCCTGATCCATGAGGAAGGCGATCTGGTCAAGCGCTCGATCCGTGATCTCTACACCAGCGAGGTCGACGAGGTTCTTGTCGAGGGCGAGGATGCCTACAAGCAAGCCCGCGGGCAGATGAAGATGCTGATCCCGAGCCATGTGAAACGTGTGCAGAAATATGAGGACGCGCTTCCCATCTTCCAGCGCTATCAGGTTGAACAGCAGATGGACACGATCCACAGCCCGCAGGTCACATTGCGGTCAGGTGGCTATCTTGTCATCAACCAGACCGAGGCGCTGGTCGCCATCGATGTCAACTCCGGGCGCTCGACCCGCGAGCGCAATATCGAGGAAACGGCGCTGAAAACGAATCTCGAGGCAGCCGACGAACTGGCGAGGCAGCTTCGCCTTCGCGACCTGTCGGGCCTGATCGTTGTCGACTTCATCGATATGGAGGACAACAGGAACCAGCAGGCGGTCGAGCGTCGCATGAAGGACGCAATGCGCAACGACCGGGCGCGCATTCAGATCGGGTCAATCAGCCATTTCGGTCTTCTGGAAATGTCACGCCAGCGGTTGCGGCTCAGCTTCAATGAATCGATCAGCTCGGTGTGCCCGCATTGTGAGGGGTCGGGCCGGGTCCGGTCGGTCGAAACGGCCGCGCTGCAAATGCTGCGCGTGATCGAGGACGAGGCTTCGAAGGGCCGCATGGACGAGCTTCGGGTGACCATCAACCGCGATGTCGCGCTCTATATCCTGAACCACAAACGTGACGCCATCAGCGCGCTGGAGGAGCGGTTCGAGATGCGGATCGTGATCCTCGCCGGTGACAGTCTGATCGCGACCGAGCATGAGGCCGAGCGGATCGGCTTCCAGGGCAACAACAACCGCAAGCAGGCAAAGCCGGCCAAAAAGGAAGCGGCGCCGGCTGAAAGCAGCGATGAAGAGACGCCGGACAGCGCGGATGCGGATGACGAAAACGGTGAGGACGAAAGTGAA
>RFZL01000006.1 GCA_009920665.1 Alphaproteobacteria bacterium
AACGCCAAGGAAACGCGCAGGAAAACACCATGAAAAGCTATCAACTCGTCGCCCCGAACGCGCCGCTCGAGCTCGTCGAGACCGAGACGCCGGAACCCCAGGGGACCGAAGTCCTCGTGAAGATCACCGCCTGCGGTGTGTGCCACTCGGACCTGCACTTCTGGCACGGCTATTACGACCTGGGTGACGGCAAGAAGATGACTCTGGAAGACCGCAACATCTCCCTGCCCTTCACCATGGGCCATGAACCGGTAGGTGAAGTCGTTGCCTTCGGTCCGGACGCCAAGAGCGACGCAGAAGTCGGCAAGACCTACATGGTCTTCCCCTGGACGGGGCTGTGGTGACTGCGCGCGCTGCGACGAGGGTGCGGAGCAGGACTGCCCGAATGTCGCCCCGCTGGGCGTGCGGCGTCCCGGCGGCTACGCGGACCACATTATCGTGCCGCATCCGCGCTACCTGGTGGATATCACCGGCGTCGATCCGCACTATGCCTGCACGCTCGCCTGCGCGGGCATCACCTCCTACAGCGCCATCCGCAAGGCAAAGTCGATTTCGCCCGACGACAAGCTGGTCATCATCGGCGCGGGCGGTGTTGGGCTGACAGGTGTCGGCATCGCGCGGGATTTCATCGCCAACGAGAAGATCGTGGTCGATGTGGACGAGGAAAAGCTCGCCGCCGCGCGCGAGGCAAGACAGGGACTTGAAGTCAGCTCTGCCGGAGATGCGCCGTAACGGCCAGGTCCGGACCGGCAAGCCGGTAAGCCTGGGCAAAGCCGAGCACCATCACACCACCTGTCGGGCGCAGCCGCAGCAGATGAAAATCGGTGAAATCCCGGATCAGCCCCATGGTCGGGCCATGACGCGCTGCAAAACCATCACAAACAACATTGAAAAAATCGGAATCACGTTCAATTTCAATTAGTTCAGCATCAAACTTTATGCGTTTTCTGGCCCATATATTCTGTGCGCCTTCCTCATCCTCGATAACAAGACATGCCGCCATTCCGGCCTCCAGCATGGCCCGGACATGCGCCGACAGGCGGCTTGGATAAATGAACATCGCACCATCATGCCGAATGACAGGTGTTACCCCCATTTCTGGCATCTCACCCTCGCCCGGCGCCGCCATCAGGATTGTTCGCGCCCTTGCCAGCAAGCCGTCTCGCGCCAACTCAAGGTCCGGTATGTCGATATCGTCCATGATGCATCCTTTCGGCGTGGCGGTGTCATGATCCACTTGCGGCCGTGCCGCTTCGCCTGTATCTGCTTAGATATGACGTATCGCCAGGCGTGCAAGCCGGGCAAAATCCGTTACCCCCGGACGAGACAGGCAAATGCAGGACCAGTCAGCCACGACAGATACAAGAACCGTAACGGTGGAGGTGTTCGCCGATGTGATCTGCCCGTGGTGCTATATCGGCAAACGCCGTCTCGACATGGCCTTCGAGGCGCGCCGCGATGTCAGGCCATCCTATGTCTGGCGCACTTTCCTCCTGAACCCGACCATGCCGTCCGAGGGCATGGAACGGCTGGCCTATCTGAACGCCAAATTCGGCAATTCGGCGGCCGCGGTCTATGGGCGTATCGCGGCAGCCGGGCTCGACAGCGGGATCGAATTCCGTTTCGACGCTATCTCACGGACACCGGACAGCCGGCCGGCACACCGGATGCTGATCGCGGCCGGGCCCGACAGTGCCGAGCTGTCAGAAGCCATCTACCGCGCCTATTTTACCGATGGTCAGGATATCAGCGACCCTGCCGTTCTGGAGACCATCGCCGCTGAATTCGGACGTTCCGACCTGATTGAGGCAGCAGCAGATGACGCTGTCGCGCGCCAGCTCGACACGCATCTTGCGACCGGCAACCGGATGCGGCTTGACGGGGTGCCATTCTTCATCTTCGGCGGCAAATACGCCATTGCCGGAGCCCATCTTCCCGAACATCTGGTACCGGCGATTGATGCCGCGGCGGCGATCTGAGGGTCATGCGCCAAGCGCGATAAGTTCCTGCACAATCTGCTTGCAAACCGCCGGCCGGTCTTCGGCGACCGGCATCGCCCGCTGCATGACAAGCTTGTGATCGGCGCGAAGCTGCACCTCGCCTGCCTTGCCGGCGATCCAGGCAACAAGCTGTTCCGGCCGGGCGAATTCATTGTTGCGGAAGGCCAGTGACAGACCTTTCGGCCCGACATCGATACGCTCGATACCGACATGGCGGCACAGCTGTTTCAACTCGATCACCGCCAGAAGATTGCGGACCGAATCAGGCACCACCCCGAAACGGTCAACAAGCTCGGCGATCAGACCGTCAGCCTCGGCCGCGATATCGAGATTGGCGATGCGACGATAGAGCGACAGCCTGACCGTCAGGTCGGTGACATAGTCCTCGGGGATCCGCACCTCCAGCCCCAGATTGAGCTGCGGCGTCCAGTCAGGCTCGGCGCTATCGGCATCACCGCCGGTCCGCGCCGTCTCGACAGCCTGGCGTAGCATTTCCTGATAGAGTTCGACCCCGACCTCACGGACATGGCCGGATTGCTCATCACCAAGCAGATTGCCGGCGCCGCGGATATCCATGTCATAGGAGGCAAGCGTGAACCCGGCGCCAAGCGTATCCAGCGTCTGCATGACTTCGAGCCGGCGCCGCGCATGCGGGGTCAGCAACCGGTTCGGATCCGATGTCAGATAGGCATAGGCGCGCTGACGCCCACGCCCGACACGCCCGCGAAGCTGGTAGAGCTGTGACAGGCCGAACATGTCGGCGCGGTGGATGATCATCGTGTTGGCGGTCGGGATATCGATTCCCGACTCGACGATGTTGGTCGACAGCAGGATGTCGGCATCACCATCGGCGAACTTCGTCATCACATTGTCCAGTTCGGCTGCCGGCATACGCCCATGCGCCGACAGGATCCTGGCATCCGGAACCAGCGCTGTCAGCCGGTCATAGACACGCTGCAAATCCTCGATTCGCGGACAGACGCAGAACACCTGACCGCCCCGGAACATCTCGCGCTTGATGGCTTCACGCAGCACCACGCCATCCCAAGGACCGACAAAGGTCCGCACGGCAAGCCGGTCGACAGGCGGGGTGGCGATCAGCGACATCTCGCGAACTCCCGACAGCGCCATCTGCAGGGTGCGCGGAATCGGCGTGGCAGACAGCGTCAGGACATGGATATCACCGCGAAATTCCTTCAGCCGCTCTTTCTGCCCGACACCAAAATGCTGTTCCTCATCGACAATCAGCAGGCCGAGATTGTTGAAGCTGACGGATTTGGCAAGCAGCGCATGTGTGCCAATGGCGATCTGCACGTCGCCGGTGGCGATATCGGCACGGATCTGCTTGGCCTCGGCGGGCGGTGTCATGCGCGACAGCACGCCGATCCGCACCGGGAATCCGGCAAAGCGCTCGGCAAAGAGCCGCCCATGCTGGCGTGCCAGCAGCGTCGTCGGCGCCACCAGCGCCACCTGATAGCCCGACATCGCAGCAATAAAGGCGGCACGAAGGGCCACCTCGGTCTTGCCAAAGCCGACATCACCGCAGATCAACCGGTCGGTGGCACGCCCAGAGGCAAGATCGCCGACGACATCCTCGATGGCGCCAAGCTGGTCATCGGTCTCGGCAAAACCGAAGCGAGCGCAGAATTCGGCGAAACTGCCGGCCTCCGGCTGTAGCGGTTCGGCACGCGCTGTTTGACGCTGTGCCGCGATATTGATCAGCTGTTCAGCCATGATCCGCACCCGGCCCTTGATCCGGGCCACCCGCGCCTGCCAGGCGGCGCCGCCGAGCCTGTCCAGCTGTGCATCGGTGCCGGCGCTGCCATATCGCGTCAGAATCTCGATATTCTCGACCGGCAGGTAAAGCTTGTCACCACCGGCATAGACCAGCTGCAGACAGTCATGCGGGCCACCGGAGGAATCGATGATCACCAGCCCTTCATAGCGCCCGATACCATGCTCGGCATGGACGACAAGATCACCCTCTTCAAGCGCGCTGACCTCGCGAAGGAAATCCTCGCCGCGCCCGCGCCGCGCCCGTGGCCGTGACAGGCGCTGGCCGAAGATATCGGTTTCGGTGATGACAAGCAGCCGGTCGGTCTGGAACCCGGCATCAAGCGGCCAGTCGATCAGGTGAACCACGCCTTCCTTCAGATCATCCAGACTGTCAACATGCCTGACCTCGCAGCCAAGATGCGCCTGCGCCAACTCATCAAGGCGCGCCATCGCCCCGTCGCCGGCGCCCGCAATCACCACCGGGCGGCCCTGCGCCTTGCCTTCCTCGGCGAGGATGGCGGCGATTTCGACCATGACCGATTGGCTTGTCTGTGAGTTGGTGAGCACGAGACCGGCTCGCCCCCCAGCATCATTGGCGCCAGCATCATTGGCGCCAGCATCATTACCCCCCCCGTCATGGCCAGTCGCGCCATGATCAGATGCCGGCGGCGGGGCTACATAGGGCATCAAGCGGGCCGCCAAGGCCAGCACATCGTCAAGTTCCCTTTCATCAAGATACAGCCGGTCCTCGGGAAGCGGACGGTAGGCCATGTTGCCATCCTCATCCGCTGAATCCCGCCGTGCCGCGAAAAAGTCTCCAATCTGTGCCAGACGCGCGGCAATGGCGGCATCGGCCTCATGGTCGAGGACAAGCTGCCATCGTGGACAGTAATCGGTCAGCCTCGCCAGCGTTTCATGGAACAGCGGCAGCCAATGTTCGGCCCCGGGGTGCATCCGCCCGGCTGACACCGACTCATACAGTGCATCGCGGCTCGCCAGCGCGCCGAAGGCGGCGCGATAGCCGGTCCGGAAGCGTTCCACCGCCGTTTCATCAAGCTGAAACTCGGCGACGGGGCGCAGAACCAGCTGCTCCATCCGCGTACCGCCACGCTGCGTCGCCGCGTCAAAAGTACGAATCGTTTCCAGTTCATCACCGAAGAAATCAAGCCTTGCCGGCGCCTCGCATCCCGGCGGGAAGATATCCAGAATGCCGCCACGAAGGGCGAATTCGCCGGTCTCGCGCACCGTATCGGTGCGAAGATAGCCCTGCCCCGCCAGAAATTCGGCAAGACGAGCGGGCCCGGTGGCATCGCCGGGACACAATAACAGCGACCTCTCGGCGAAATAGTCCGGTGGCGGCACACGCTGCATCAGCGCATTCACCGTTGTCACGACAAGCGCGCCGCCGCCGGCATCATCGCCTTCGGCAAGCTGCGCCAATGTCTCGACACGCTGACCGACAAGTGCGCTCTGCGGCGACAGCCGGTCGTAGGGAAGACAGTCCCAGGCCGGAAAGACATGAACCGGAACCGACGGGATCAGCCGTTCCATGGCATCGCGCATCGCCATCATGCGGGCATCATCACGCGCCACATAGACAAGCCGTCGCCCGGCAGCAAGCCAGCCTTTCAGTGCCAGCATGCTGGCCCCGTCAGGCACGCCCCATACCATGCCCTCAGGCTGGGTTGAATTCAATAATTCAGTCACTTGTCAAACGTTCCTGAACTTTTTAATCAATTCCAGAACCGAGGTATCATACTGGGCCGGCACCGGCTCGGTACCGCTGACCCAGAGATAGATCTGACCATCACCCGCCTCCAGCAGCGCCTCATAATGGTCAAGCTCCTGATCATCAAGACCGGCAAGGTGGTCCTGCGCGAAGCGGCCGAGAAGAAGATCGGTTTCCTTCATGCCGGTATAGCTGGACTGATAGACCAGACGGCGAATCCTCGTATTGCGGGTCTCGGTCATATCGCGGGACTTCCAGAGATGGTTCAGAGCGGACAAAATCAGCAGTGGGCCAAAAATGACCCGCCCGGGCAATATGGCGTTGTTCGGTAACAAAGCAATGGGTTTTGACCGATAAAGGCGGCAGGCGGGCGTGAAATTTCCCGCAACGCCCGGTCATCACATTTTGTCACAGCGGGGCTTTCCTGTAGTCTGGAATGCGATCTGCGCGTGAATGAGCGGCCATGCACCCAAAACGACCAACAGAGATATTCGGCCTGTTCGCCACCACCACGGTTCTTCCCGGGGTCGGGCCAAAACTGGCCGGCATTCTGGAGAAACGGATCGGCGCGCATGTCATCGACCTGCTGCGCCATCTGCCGGTTGGCCTGATCGACCGGCGCGCGCGGCCGTCGCTGGATCACGTTGTGGACGGCAGCATCGCCACCTTCGAGGTTCTTGTTGTCAAGCATGACCGCCCGCCCCCCGGAACCCGTCGTCCTTGGCGGGTCATTGCCGAGAATGAAACCGGCCGGCTCGAGATCATCTTCTTCCACGCCCGCGATGATTATGTGGCGCGGGCACTGCCGGCGGGTGAGAGGCGAATCGTCAGTGGCCGTGTCGAGATTCGCCAGGGCCGCGCGCAGATGGCGCATCCCGATCACATCGTCGATCCGGACAACAGCGCCGAGATGCCCCTGATCGAACCTGTCTACCCGCTGACTGCCGGGCTGACCCCGAAAATGCTGCGGCGCGCGATCGAGGGCGCGCTGACACGCCTTCCGAATCTGCGCGAATGGATCCCGCAAACTGTGATGAGTGAGCGCAACTGGCCGGATTACGCCACCGCCATGCGCGATGCGCATCATCCGCAGACAGCTGATGACCTGCTGCCACAGGCGCCGACGCGCAGTCGCCTTGCCTTTGATGAATTGCTGGCCAACCAGCTTGCCCTGGCCCTTGTCCGCCACGCCGCCGCGGAGGCGATGCCGGGGCGGCGCTTTGCCGGCACCGGCGCGTTGACAGCGACGTTGCTGAACAGCCTTCCCTTCACCCTGACCGGTGCGCAGCAGCGCGCGATCAAGGAAATCCGCGCCGACCAGCAGGCAGGGTCACGCATGCTGCGGATGCTGCAGGGTGATGTAGGGTCGGGCAAGACGCTGGTGGCGTTGTTTGCGATGCTGCATGCTGTTGAAACCGGCGTACAGGCGGCGCTCCTGGCACCGACCGAGATTCTGGCGCGCCAGCATCATGCCACAATCAACGCGTTTCTAGCGCCGCTTGGCATGGAGGCGCGACTGCTTCTTGGACAGGGACGCGGCGGGGCGCGCAAAGCCGTCATCAACGAGCTTGCGGACGGTACCGCACAGATTGTCATCGGCACGCATGCGCTGATCTCGGAGGGGGTGAGCTATCATGACCTCGGACTTGCCGTGGTCGATGAACAGCATCGTTTTGGCGTGCGCCAGCGGATCCTTCTCGGGCAGAAGGGCCGGGGCGTCGATGTCATCGTGATGACAGCAACGCCGATTCCGCGATCTCTGGCGATGACAGCCTATGGCGATCTGAACCAGTCGCGGCTTGACGAAAAACCGGCCGGCCGGCTGCCGATCGACACCCGCGCCCTGCCCCTCGACAGGCTTGGTGATGTGGTGAGCCGCCTGCGGGCGGCCCTGGCCGGCGGGCGGCGCGCCTACTGGATCTGTCCGCTTGTCGAGGAATCGGAGAAGCTCGACGTTGCCGCCGCCGAGGACCGCCATGCCGCGCTGGCGCAGGCGCTGCCCGGTATCGATGTCGCACTGGCGCATGGCAAGATGAAGGCCGCCGAGCGGGATGATGCCATGCAGCGTTTCCGCAGCGGTGCGGCACCATTGCTGGTGGCGACCACGGTTGTCGAAGTCGGGGTCGATGTGCCGGAAGCCAGCGTCATCATCATCGAGCATGCCGAACGTTTTGGCCTGGCACAGCTTCATCAGCTGCGGGGCCGCGTCGGACGAAGCGACACCGCCTCATCCTGCCTGCTGCTCTATCAGGGCCCCTTGTCGGAAACGGCGACGGCACGGCTGGATGTGATGCGCGAGACCAATGACGGCTTCGTCATCGCCGAGCGCGATCTGGAACTGCGCGGCCCCGGTGAATTCCTCGGCCAGCGGCAGTCCGGCGTACCGGAATTCATTCTGGCCGACCTTGCGGCGCATCAGGATCTGCTGGCGCTCGCCCGCGACGTGGCGCGCGGCATGATCGGCCCCGACAACCAGCCTGTCGACCGCGCGCAATGTGATCTGTTGCTGAGCCTGTTCGAGCGGGACAGCGCTGTCAGGTTCCTCGCCTCGGGCTAGCCGGTTGCCCCCTTCTTGGCCGATGTCTTTTTGGCCGATGTCTTTTTGGCCGGGCGGCGTGTGGCGGGTGTCTTGGCGCGGGTACGTCCGGCGGCCCTGGCTTTTGGAGCGGCTTTTGGAGCGGCTTTTTTTTCCTTCGCCGCACCCTTCTTCGCCTTGCTGCCCTTGCCATTGCCATTTTCCGGCGGGTGAACAATACCGCCCGAGACAACAAGCTTCACCGCATCCTCGACCGACATCTCCAGATAAATGATTTCATCGCGTGGGCAGAACAGCAGGAACCCCGAAGTCGGGTTGGGTGTCGTCGGAATGAAGACATTCACCATCTCGATGTCGATCTGCTCGGCCACCTCGCCTCTGGTGCCGCCGGTCACAAAGCCAATGACCCACAGGCCACGGCGCGGATACTCGACCAGGACCGCGTCGCGAAACGCGTCGGACTGTGTCGAGATCACAGTTTCGAGGATTTGCTTGCTGGCGCCATAGATCGTCCGCACAACCGGCATGCGGTTGAGGATCGACTCTCCCAGCTTGATGATCCAGCGGCCGAGGAAGCCGGCTGCGACCGCACCAATGACGGTAATCAGGATCAGGCCGATGATCAGACCGGCGCCGGGGATACTAGCGAAGACAAGCTGATTGAAACCCGGCAGTATGCTCGCCACCTGCCCGTCGATCAACTCGATGGCAGCCCAGGTTATGTAGACCGTCAGCAGCACCGGCGCTGTGACAAGAAGACCAGTCAGGAACCATGAGCGCAGGCGCCCCAGCACCCCCGGGCGTTTTACCGGTGTCTGTCCGGAGGCGTCTGTCATGGCAATTTCCTTTCAAGGGCGTGACGCGGACGATAATGCTGAGAAAAGGCATTTCACGCAAGAGAATGCCACGATATGGTCAGGCATCATTGCCGGCCCACGGCAAACAGGCCAGAATATCGCCTCCACATCAGCAGGAATTTCCGCCCATGACAGCCAGCCAGCCAGCCGTTTCCGCGCCGGAGATGCTTGAACAGCTTGACCGGATCATCGAGATCATGCGCCGGCTTCGTGACCCCGAAACCGGCTGCCCCTGGGATGTCGAGCAGGATTTTGCGAGCATCACGCCCTACACCATCGAGGAGGCCTATGAGGTCGCCGACGCCGTGCAGCGCGGGAATGTGGATGATATCCGCGACGAGCTTGGCGATCTGTTGCTGCAGGTGGTCTTCCAGTCCCGGATCGCCGAGGAGGCAGGGCTGTTTTCGTTGGCCGATGTGGCGCGTGGCATTTCCGACAAGATGGTCGAACGCCACCCGCATGTCTTTGGCGACGAGGCGCGGCCGGAGGCGCGCCAACAAAGCCGCCGGTGGGAGGACATCAAGGCCGCTGAGCGCGCGCGTCGTGGCCAGACCGGTGTCCTGGATGACGTGGCAGCGGGCCTGCCGCCGATGTTGCGGGCGTTGAAACTTCAGAAACGTGCCGCGCGGGTCGGATTTGACTGGTCCGATATTGATCCGGTCATTGACAAGCTTCATGAGGAAACGAGCGAACTCCGTGATGAACTGGCACAAGCGCCGGTGGATCATGCGAAGATCGAGGATGAGGTCGGCGACATCCTGTTTGTTGCGGTCAATCTGGCAAGGCAGGCCGGTGTCGATCCGGAAACCGCCCTGATGAAATGCAACAGAAAGTTTGAAAGCAGGTTCAGGTATATTGAACAACAAGTTGAAAAAGATGGAAAAGACCTGAAGAACACGTCACTTGAAGTGATGGAGTTCCACTGGCAGGCGGCAAAATCCGCCTTGAAAGCCGCCTCATAGCTTTTCATCCATCCGGCCTGGCGGTTGTCGGGATTGACGCTAGCGCCAGACCCGTTCGCGAAGTGATAGCCAGGCCTGCCGGTCGGGTGCGATCATGAAGGCCCGCGCATAACCGGCGTTGAAGGCCGCATCATCATCAATCATCGCGGCATGGGCCCCGGCCTCGCGGCACAACAGATCGACCGGCGCGTGATCCCATGGCGTACAAAGCGAATGCAGCATGAAATGCTGCCGACCGCTGGCGATTTCCGTTCCCATGATGCCGCTGCTGCCGGCAAACCAGCGGCCCGGCAGATTGCGAAGTCGCGCGCGGATGATGTCACGGCGCGGCTCTGCCACCGCAAGGATGTTGGCACTGCCGGTCATATCATCCGTGTACCAGTCCCGTGGCGTGAGGTTCAAACGCTGCCGCTGCCCGTCATCCTCTTTCACGATGGCACCATGACCCGCCATCGCAGTGTAGAGACGCGCCTGCAGGGGAACATAGATCCAACTGCGCATCGGCCTACCGGCTTCCAGCAGCGCCACCATGCAGCAGAAGCGGTCATTCCCTCTGACGAAATTACCGGTCCCGTCAACCGGATCCACAGTCCACGCCACCGGTGCAGCAGCGCGCGCCAGAATATCGGGATTGTCGGCGCAGGCCTCCTCGCCAATCACCGCGCCATCAATCAAATCACGAAGGCGCGGTGTAAGGAAGATTTCCGCCTCGCGATCGGCAATGGTCACCAAATCTGCCGGGCTGGATTTTTCAGCGACTTCATTCTGCCTCAGCTGGCCATATCGCGGCATGACGAACCGCGCGCACGCCTCTTGCAGCAGCGCACCAACCGCCTCATCGAGATCATCCCGGGAATATTTCACCGATGTCGAAACCCGTCACTCCACATCCAGATCCGACGCACCGTCCCCGTCATCCAGCTCATGAAGCTGGATGGGCGCCATCGGCATGATCGTCGAGATGGCATGCTTGTAGACAAGCTGCACATGCTGATCACGCTTCAGCAGGATCGAGAAATTGTCGAACCAGGTAATGATACCCTGAAGTTTCACCCCATTTACAAGGAAAACAGTGACCTGAGCATGGGATTTGCGGACATTGTTCAGAAACAGTTCCTGAAGGTTCCGGCTCTTATCGTTGGCCATTTATCGCCCTCCTGATGGCAGTTTAACCGGAACAGTGTCGCGGCACAATGCCGCGCTTCCGATCCGTTTGGACGATGGATCCCGCGCAGGATCAGAAAAAGTCCAACCGCACCGACAACAGTTTCTCGACAAGTGGAATCCGTCCGCGAGCGGCAAAAATCGTCACAGTATCGCCGGCCTCGATGACGGTATCGCCACGCGCGGGAATAACCTCTTCGCCCCGCATGATCCCGCCTATGGCCACCCCCTTGGGGATTTTCGCCTCACGAAGCGACCTGCCCACAAGAAGCGAGGATGGCAGGGCCTCCGCCTCGATTACCTCGCCAAGATCCTCAACCACCGGATGGACATCACGGATCTTGCCGCGCCGCACATGTTCGAGAATCGAGGAGACGGTGATCTGCGACGGGTTGATCACCGCGTCGACACCAAGCGCTGATACAAGCGGGATGAAGCCGGGCGTGTTCACAAGCGCCACCGCATGAGTGGCTCCATTTCGCTTGGCAAGCAGCGCCGAGAGGATATTGACCTCATCATCATCGGTCACCGACACGAAGGTTTCCGTACTATGCACCCCGGCTTCCGAGAGGATGCCGCTATCCAGAGCATCACCATTCAATACGCTGGTGCCGTGCATGTTCTCTGCCAGGGCACGGGCACGGGCCGGATCCTTCTCGATGATCTGCACCTTCGTGTTCTGGAAGTTCGCCTCGATGCGGGTGGCCAGCATCTGGCCGATCGCTCCACCGCCAGCAATGATCACCGAACGCGCCTCTGGCTCCTCATGCGCGAACGTGGCCATCGCACGGCTTAAATGCGCCGCGTCACAGACAAAATAGACACGGTCACCTGCCGCCATCATTTCAGCGCCATCGCGGGGCAGGATCAATTTGCCATCGCGGATGATGGCGAGGATTGTCATCGACAGATCCGGAAACAGATTCGTCAGATGCCGGATCGGCGTGTCGAGGATCGGGCTTTCCTCGGTACATTGCACGCCGACAAGATTCATCCGGCCACCACACATATCCTTGACATCGAACGCGCCCGGCACACGGATCTGGTTGCCGACAGCAGCCGACACCTCGGCTTCCGGCGAGATGATATGGTCGATTGGCAGCTGGTCCGGCGAATAGAGATCACCATAGATCGGATCCAGATAGGGCTGATGACGAATTCGGGCGATCTTTACCGGCGTATTGAAGATCGTGTGCGCCACCTGACAGGCGACCATGTTGACTTCATCGGATTCGGTCACCGCAATCAACAGATCGGCATCGCGCGCACCTGCCTCGGACAGAATGTCGGGATAGGAGGCGGTGCCGACCACACCGTGAACATCGACCTGATCGGTCACGCGCTGGATTTTCTCTGCCGAGGCGTCAATGACCGTGACATCATTATGTTCCTCGGCAAGATATGTGGCGATCCCGGCACCGACAAGGCCGGCGCCGCAAATAACGATTTTCATCCCTCTCCACCTTCTTCAGAGGACGCTTTCCTGTCTGTCGACACGCCTAGCGAGCGCAGTTTCCGGTGCAGCGCGGAACGTTCCATGCCAACGAAACCGGCCATTCTCGACACATTGCCGTCAAAGCGCCGCAGCTGAGCATCCATATATTGCGTCTCGAAGGCCTCGCGGGCTTCACGAAGCGGCAATGCGATCAGCGCTTCCATATCAGAATTGCCACCGGCAGGCGAGATGTTCTGGATCTGCGGCGGCAGGGCGTCAAGGCCAAGCGGTTCCGACCGGTCCTGCGGCGCCATGATGATCATGTTCTCGATCGTGTTCAGCATCTGCCGGATATTGCCGGGCCAGTGATAGCCCTGCATCGCCGCCAGCACCTCGTCGCTGAACTTGATTCTGGCAAGGCCGGTGCGGCGTGACACGATATCCACACAATGCCGCGCCAGCGGCGGAATATCCTCGCGCCGGTCGGCCAAAGCCGGCATCGTCAGCGGCACGACACCCAGCCGGTAATACAGATCGTCACGCAAATGTCCGGCCGCGATCTCCGCCGCCAGATCGCGGCTTGAGGCTGAAATGACCCGCACATCGACCGACACTTCCTTGTTGCCGCCGACGCGCCTGAAACGCTGTTCAGCGACAGCGCGGACAATCTTGCCCTGCGTTTCCAGAGGCAGATCGCAGATTTCGTCGAAATACAGTGTTCCTTTATGCGCCTGTTCGAACAAGCCGACAATGCGCCGGCTGGTGCCCATATTTTCCGAGCCAAACAATTCGATATCGGCGCTGTCGGGGCCAAGCCGCGCACAGTTAGCCACTATAAACCGGGCATCCCGCCGATCCGAATGATGATGGATCAGACGTGCCGCCAGCTCCTTGCCAGAGCCGTTCGGGCCACTGATCAAGACGCGGCTGGCGGTCGGCGCGATCCGTTCAATGGCCGTCCGGATGGTCTTTATCGCCGGCGATACGCCGACCAAGGTCGGTTCGGCATCCTCGCTGACCTTCTCGCGCAATTCGGCGTTCTCGCGTTCCAGCCGGCTGACCTCAAGCGCCCGCCTCACCATCAATAAAAGCCTGTCTTCCTTGAAAGGCTTTTCGATAAAGTCGAAGGCACCGTTGCGAATTGCCTGCACCGCCGTCTCGATAGTGCCATGTCCGGAGATCATCAGGACAGGAAGCTCGGGATAGACACCCTTGACCCACTCAAGAAGCTCGAGGCCGTCCATGTCGGAGTCACGCATCCAGATATCGAGAATGGCGAGGCCCGGCGGCTTTGCGGCGAGAATGTCACGCGCCTCGCCGGCCGTCGCCGCCTCGACGGTCGGATAGCCCTCGTCACGAAGGACCGCGCCGATCAGCGATCGGATATCGCGTTCATCATCGACGATCAGGATGTCGCCGGTCGTCATCATGCGCCTGTCTCCTGATCTCCATGACGTGGCAGGGTGATCACGACCCGTGCTCCGCCATTCTCGGCATCGAGAAGCTCCAATTCACCGCCATGGTCCTGAATAATCTTGCTGACAATGGCAAGGCCAAGGCCGGTACCCTTGTCGCGTTTCGTCACATAGGGCTCCAACAGGCTGCCCCTGTCAATAGCCGGAAAGCCGGGGCCGTTATCCGTGACGGTGAGCGCAAGGAACCCGTCCCTGACGGCAAGTTCCAGATCGATGCATGGCTTGGCAACGCTGTTTTCAGCCAGACTGTCGAGCGCGTTCTGGATGATGTTGGTCAGCGCCTGGCGCAGCAACCCCGCATCGCCGACAATGACATCATTGTCATCAGGCGAAGCGGTATCGACCTCGAATGTCACCCCCTGCCCGTCATAGAGACCAACCTGGCCAAGCACCAGATCGCGAAGCGACAGCGGCGTCATCACCGGCTGTGGCATGCGGGCAAAGGCCGAAAACTCGTCAACCATGCGGCCGATATCATCCACCTGCCGGCCGATAATGGACAGATATTCGCAGAATTGCTCACTGGCTTGCGCGTCATCAGGCTGGTATTTGCGGCGCAACCTGTCCGCCGCCAGCTGGATCGGTGTCAGCGGGTTCTTGATCTCATGTGCGATCCGCCGCGCCACATCCGACCAAGCCGCCTTGCGCTGCGCCGTCAGCAGGTCCGTCACATCGTCAAAGGTCACCACATAGCCGATCACCCGCCCGTCGACCTTTTCGGTCGTGATCCGCGCACGCAACGTCATTCGCATGCCGTTGCGGGTCAGGATGATCTGCTCCTCGGCAAGCTTGCGGCGACGCGTTGCTCCGGCCGCAATCAGACTGGTGAATTCCGGCACGATATCTTCCAGCCTGTTGCCGATCAGCGCGGCTTCATCAAGCTGCAGAAGTTGCCGCGCCGCAAGATTGGGCAGCGTCACCTTGTGCGCGGCATCAAGACCGATCACGCCGGATGACACGCCGCCAAGCACCGCCTCGGTGAATTCACGGCGCCTGTCGATCTGCATATTGGCCTGAACAAGCTGTTCGCGGCTTCGTGTCAGTTCATCAAGCATGTTGTTGAAGGACAGGCCAAGCCGCGCGATTTCATCCATTTCGAGTCCGGTTGGTACACGTTCCGACAAGTTGCCGTCACGCACCTGCTCGGCGACCGAAATGACCGAGCCGAGAGGTTCGACAATGGCGTTGGCGAGATTGAGTCCGATCCACAGCGCGGTAATCAACAGAAGCGCAAGGATCAAGCCAAACACAAAGGCAAAGCTCACCTGAAGGTCAAGCTGGCGGATTCCAAGCTGCTGGTAATCGGCTGCCGCGAGGCGCGTACTGTCAACCGCATCAAGGACCGAACGGTCAATAAAGCGCCCAACAAACAGATAGGCATCGACAAAACTGTTCAGCTTCACCGCGGCGCGGAGCTTGTTGGTTTCATCACCGCGCAGGATCACAACCTCGCCATTGCGCGCCTTGGCAAGCCAGTCACCGCCGATACTGGTGAAGGTCACGGCGAAGGCGAAGCGGGATTGCGCCACAACCTGCCCGGTTCCATCAAGGATGATCGCCTCGGACAGATTGCGAAGCGCCGTCTGGTTGGTCAGATACTGGTTTAGCAGATTCGGCTCGGCAAGAAGCTTGAACGCCTCGCGGTTGACGTCATTGGCAATTGTCAGGACATCGCTGCGGATCGAGCTTGAATGTTCCTCGAAATAGGAATCGGCGACCTGAACCGAGCCGGTAACGGCGGTTGAAATCCGGTCGGCGAACCAGCCACGCAACGAGTAATCGACGACAAACAGCGCGAACAGGGTGGTGATCACCGCCGGTAGCGCGGCGACGCCGCCAAACAACAGGGCAAGGCGCCAGTGAAGCTGGTAGCCGGCCATCTTCCGCCGGCGCTCGGACAACAGCCGCAGGATTTGCCGGATGACAAAGCCGGCGACGATCAGAACAGCAAGAACATCGACCACAATCAACGTCGTCAACAGATTGCTGTCGGTCTTGACCGGGTCGAACTGCGAGAGCTGGTAGATCGTCAGGATGCCGATTCCAAGCGCCACCAGAACGGCGAAATAGCCGACCCGGTTTTCCGAGAAGCGTAACAGAACGCCGCGCCGGGCTGTGCTGGCAACGCTGTTCATCGGCCTGACCATATGCCAAGCTCGCGGATGCGCTTGCGAAGCGTGTTGCGATTGATGCCAAGAATTTCCGCCGCCTTTACCTGGTTACCGCGCGTCTGTTCCAGCGTCGCGACAATCAGCGGGAATTCAACCTCGCGCAGAATGCGGGCATGAAGCCCCGGCGGCGGCTGCGCACCGTCAAGCGCGTCGAAATATTTGCGGATGTGTTGATCCACCGAATTCGAAAGGCTCTCAACCTCGATGGGGTCGGCCTCGACTTCGCGCACGGCGGCCAGTTCACGCTCGACCATCTCGGCTGAAATCACATCCTCACCAACAAGCACCAGCAGGCGGCGCACCAGATTTTCCAGCTCGCGCACATTGCCGGGCCAACTCCAGGCCGCCAGCGCACGAATGCCATCCGGCGCAAACCGCCTGACCGGAAGGCCGCCGGCAGCGGCCTGTTTCAGGAAATGATTGACCAGCGGACCTATATCCTCGACGCGTTCGCGAAGCGGCGGCAAGCGCAGTGGCACAACATTCAACCGGTAGAACAGATCCTCACGGAACAGCCCCTGCTGCATCAATTGCTGCAAATTCCGATTTGTCGCGGCAATGATCCGCACATCGGCCTTCACCGGACGGTTGGCACCGACCGGCAGATATTCACCGTCCTGCAGAACCCGCAACAGGCGCGTCTGCGCCTCTGGCGGCATATCCCCCACCTCATCGAGGAACAGGCTGCCGCCCTCGGCCTGCTCGAAGCGGCCGGACATGCGGCTGTCGGCACCGACAAAGGCGCCTTTCTCATGGCCGAAAAGCTCGGACTCGACCAGATTACGCGGGATTGCCGCCATGTTGATCGGCACAAACGGCCCGGCCCGCCGTGAGCCAAGATCATGAAGCGCCCGCGCCACCAGTTCCTTGCCGGTGCCACTCTCGCCAGTGATCAGCACCGTCAGATCGGTGCCGACAACGCGGGCCATGGCCTTGAAGATATCCTGCATCGGCGCCGAGCGACCAACCAGCGGCCCCCCTTCCTCGAAGGCCGACGGCGCGGCGGCAACCGGACGGGACTGGCCGATGCTGCCAACAGCACGGCTTGTCGCCTCGACAAGGCTTCGCAATTCGAACGGCTTTGGCAGATATTCGAAGACACCGGTCTGCTGCGCCTTGACAGCGGTGAGAAGGGTCGAGCGCGCGCTCATCACGATCACCGGCATATCCGGGCGTTTCTGCTGGATACGCGGCAAGAGGTCGAGCGCATCGCCGTCCGGCAGGCCGATATCGGAAATCAGCACATCGCCGCGTCCCGCCTCGATCAACTTCCACAGGCCGGCCGCGGTGCCACTCGACTGCACGGTATAGCCCTGACGAGCCAGCGCCTGCTGCACGACAAGCCGGACCGACTTGTCATCCTCGGCCACCAGAATATGCGCCGGCTTCGTGTTCATGCGACCTGCCCCTCACCGGTTGGCGGGAAATTGAACCTGAAGAGGGTCCGACCGGGCACCGAGTCAGCCTCGACGAGCCCACCATGATCGGCCACAACACTTGCCACCAACGCAAGGCCAAGCCCGCTGCCGCCGGACTTGCCGGAGACGAACGGGTCGAAGATGTGATCGCGCAGATCCAGCGCGATACCGGGACCGTTATCGATGATCTCGACCTGGATTGGCACATGTAGCCGTGCCGCACCGGTTCCGTTCAGGCGCCGCCCTCTGGAATAGGAGGTCGTGACAGTCAATTCAGTTTTTTTATCAGTGGCTTCAAATGCGTTCTTGATAATGTTCAGGAAGGCCTGAATCAGCAGATCACGATGCCCGTCAACCGGCGGAAGCGACGGGTCATAATCGCGGGTCACCGCCATGGCATCACCGAAACTGGCCTGTGAGACGCGCAGGCAATGATCAAGCACTTCATGGATATTGACCGGGCGCAGCGCCACCTGCCCACCGCCGGCGAAACCTTCCATCCGGTCGAGAAGCGCGGTGACGCGGTTTGTCTCCTCGACAATCATGTTTGCAAATTCCTGGTTTTCCTCCGACAGATCGGCCTGCAGAAGCTGCGCCGCCCCCTTGATGCCGGCAAGCGGGTTCTTCACCTCATGCGCCAGCAAGGCCGCCATTGCAGAGATGGACCGCGCCGCGCCATGAAACATCGACTGTCCACGGAGCCGTTCCGCCAGCGCGCGTTCCTGAAGGGTGACCAGCATGCGCCCATCATGCGTGCGGCGGTCGCCAAAGGGTGCGATCTGGACGTTGAGGAGTTTCAGGCCGATGCGCGGGCTGGCCAGCTCGATTCCCTGATCGGCGACCGATGCCATCTGCTTGCGGGATCGTGCCAACAACGCCAGAAGGCTGGAGTCAGCCGGGATCTGGGCTGACAGTGCGGTCCCATGCAGCATAGCCTCGCTTGAATCGAAAAACATCTCGGCAGCATGGTTCAGGAACATGAACCTGTCATCATTGTCGAGAAGAAACACCGGGTTCGGCAGGCTGGCGAGGATATGCGCCGCATCCTCATGCCAGGCCGGGGATGTTGCGTCATCCATCATGCCGCCGCCGCCTCGTCCGCTTCGCGAAGCCCGAGAAAGAACCTGTCAACGGCCGAGAATACAGCGGCGGCGTCTGTCGTGTTGTTGGCGATGTCGCGCAGTTCCGCTGCCCCGGCAAGACCATGCGCGTACCAGGCGATATGTTTGCGCGCCAGCCGCATCGCCGGCGCCCCGTAATGGGTCAGCATGTCATCGAGGTGGCTCTGCATCATTTCATGCCGTTCCGCGATTGTCGGGTCGCGGCGCACCGGCCTGCCGGCGAGAAGGTCGCCGGCCTGTGCCAGCAACCACGGGCGACCCTGCGCGCCGCGACCGATCATCACCCCGGCAGCACCGCTCTGTTGCATCGCTGCCCGGACATCATCCAGCCCGTGGATATCGCCATTCACGATCACCGGCAGCGCCACCGAATCAACCACGCGGCGCACCGCGGCCCAGTCCGCCACGCCATTATACATCTGGCAGCGCGTGCGGCCATGAACGGCAATCATGCGAATTCCTGCGGACTCCGCCAGCCGCGCGATCGACGCTGCATTATGGTTATCATCATCCCAACCAAGCCGCATCTTCAGCGTCACCGGCACATCCACTGCCGCCGCCACAGCTTCGAGGATGGCACCGGCTAGCGGCTCGTCACGCATCAGCGCCGATCCGGACAGGCGGCCGGTCACCTTCTTGGCCGGACATCCCATATTGATATCAATGAAGGTCGCGCCAAGATCGGCCGCGATGCGGGCGGCCTCGGCCATGATCTGCGGGTCCCACCCGGCAAGCTGCACCGACAGTGGTGCCTCGCTGACCGTGTCGGTGCGCAGCTTGCGCATCTCCGTTCGGACCTCGCGCAGGATTGCCGCGCTGGCGATCATCTCGGTCACCACAAGGCCGCCACCGGCGCGCCTGACCGCCCGCCGGAACGGCATGTCCGTTACCCCCGACATCGGCGCGAGGATGGCGCTGTGCGGCAGTTCCGTCGATCCGATATCCAAGGTCATCGCTACATTACCCCATGCAGCCTGGCGCTGGTCACCATTTAGCTGCTTAAATTTCAGGCAATATGCACCAAATCAAGGCAGGACTTCCAGCCCCTTTTGCGCAACAGGCCGCACCAATTTGTAGCCCACGATTCACATCTGGCACGGCAAGGCTTCCCTCTGCATCCGTAATCGTGACCTGAATTGTCATGGACTTTGTTCCGGCCTTTGGTGATAACGGGGGCATGACATCCCGAACCACCACAGATACAACAGTGCGTCGGCTGGCCGCCGTGATTGTCGCCGCCGGTGGCGGCACGCGCATGGGTGAAGGGCCGGAAAAGCAGTTTCGTACCCTTGCCGGGCGCAGCGTCCTCGCCCACTCTGCTTCCGCCTTTCTGGACCACCCGACAACAGCGCGCGTCGTTATTGTCGTGGCAGCCGGGCACGAGGCGGACGCCATGACGGCTCTCGGCGATCTTGCCGGTGACGCGCGGGTGGTAATTGTCACCGGCGGCGCGCGGCGCCAGGACTCGGTGGCGGCAGGCCTTGCCGCGGCTTCTGGCCCCGGCATCACTCTGGCTGCCATTCACGACGCGGCGCGCCCGCTATTGCCACAACGCGTCATCACCGACCTTGTTGCCGCACTTGATAATGGTGCTGACGCCGCCCTGCCGGTCCTGCCTGTTTTCGACACGATCAAGCTGATCGCTGACGCACGGGTGACCGACACCGTTGAGCGCGCCAGCCTTGGCCGCGCCCAGACCCCGCAGATGTTCCATCTTGATGACCTGACGGCGCGGCATGACGGCCTTGCACCGGACACCGGGATCACCGACGATATCCGCCTCTATGAGGACGGCGCATCGCGGATCGACAGCGTGGCCGGGGACGAATGTCTGATGAAGCTGACGCGGCCGGCGGATTTCGTCATTCTGACGGCATTGCTGAATCCTGAAGGAGGCCCGCTTATGCCAGCCGCCCTGCCCCCAATCGATATCCGCACCGGCAACGGCTATGACGTCCACAAATTCGATGACGGTGGCGGGCCGGTGCGTCTTGGCGGAATCGATATCGCGCATGACCGCGGCCTCGCCGCGCATTCGGACGGCGATGTGGGGCTGCACGCCTTATGTGACGCGATTTTCGGCGCTCTTGCCGATGGCGATATCGGATCGCATTTCCCGCCATCGGATGAGCGCTGGAAGAATGCCGACAGCGCGCAGTTCCTTACCTTTGCGGCGTCACGCTGTGCTGACCGCGGGGCGACCATCCTGCATCTCGACCTGACACTAGTCTGCGAACGCCCGAAGATCGGTCCGCATCGCGATGCCATGCGCGCGCGCATCGCCCAGCTTGCCGGGATCGACATCTCCCGCGTCGCCGTGAAGGCGACAACCTCGGAACAGCTCGGCTTCACCGGACGCGGCGAGGGAATCGCCGCGCAGGCAACCGCCACGCTGGCAATGACAGGGCGGCAGGAATGAGCACAAATCCCTGGATGATACTGGCGACTCTGGGACCGGTGGGGCGGCTCCGCCCGGCACCGGGAAGCTGGGGGTCGGCGGCGGCGGTTCTGATCGCGGCAGCGCTGGTGCCGCTTGGCGCCCCGGCTCTTGAGGTGGCCACCCTCGTCATCTGCGTACTCGGCGTCAGGGCCGCCGACATCTATGACCGGGTGACGGGAAGCAAGGATGCATCGGACATCGTCATCGACGAGGTTGCGGGTCAGTGGATCGCGCTTCTCGTGGTGCCGCTTGACTGGCGCTGGTGGCTTGCCGCCTTTGTCGCCTTCAGGCTGTTCGATATTCTGAAACCGGGGCCGGTCAGGCTGGCCGAAAATCTTCCCGGCGGCTATGGCGTAATGGCCGATGACATTGTTGCCGGCACGCTGGCGGCGGTTTGCCTGCTGGCTTTGCAATGGGTACTGGCATGACAGGTCAGGACACAGCGAATCTGGCCGGGCTTGCCGGCACCGTCATCGAACGCGCCATCGCGGCGGATCTGAAGGTGACAACGGCCGAATCCTGTACCGGCGGCATGGTCGCTGCCGCGCTGACCGATATCGCCGGTGCCTCGGCGGTCCTTGACCGCGGCGTCGTGACCTACAGCAACGCGGCAAAGACCGACCTTCTTGGTGTTCCCGAGGCCATTCTCATAGCGCATGGCGCCGTTTCTGAGGAAACGGCCGCCGCCATGGCCGACGGCGCGCTGCGCGCGGCCCCGCAAGCCGGCATCGCCATCGCCATCACCGGCATTGCCGGCCCTGGCGGCGGAACGGTGGAAAAACCGGTGGGGCTGGTCTGGTTCGGACTTGCCGTGCGCGGCGGCAGGACGACAACCGCGCATCATGTCTTCGCCGGCGACCGGGCGGCAGTGCGGCACCGCGCGGCGGCCACGGCACTGAGCATGATGAGGGACGGGATCGGCTGACGGGCTGATCAGCCGGATCAGGAAGAGGCAAACCTCGTTGTGAGGGTGGCGCCGGGTTTGCCATAGAGATCGTCGGCACGATCCTCGAACGCCTTCACCATCCGCCGGACCGCCTCGGTAAACAATGTTTCGATTACCGATTGCAGCAGTCTGGAATTGAATTCGAAATCAACATAGAAATCGATCTCACATCCATCAGGATGAGGGAGGAAGCGCCATTTATTTGTCAGATACTTGAATGGGCCTTCTGCATATTTAACATCGATTTCAAGATGTTCAGGATCGAGATCAACGTGAGATGTAAACCTTTCACGAAACATCTGGAAGCCGATGATCAGGTCCGCCGCCAGCCCGTGCCGGTCTTCATGCCGGATCCTTGCCGCCATGCACCAGGGCAGAAACTGGGGATAGCTGCGAACATCCGCGACGAGATCATAGAGTTCCTGCGGACTGTGCCTGATAACCCGCCTTTCGGCATGGATGGTCATCTCAGCCTGCCTCCAGCGCGGCGTTGCGCGCCTGCTGCAGTGCCGCAAAATCGGCATCCGCGTGATAGGATGACCGGGTGAGCGGCGTCGATGACATCAACAGGAAGCCCTTCGCGCGGCCAAGCCTTGCATAATTATCGAAAATTGCCGGCTCGACAAACCTGTCAACCGGCGCGTGTTTTGGCGTTGGCTGCAGATACTGGCCAATGGTCATGAAATCGACATCGGCGCTTCGCAGATCATCCATCAGCTGGCCAACCTCTTCATCGCCCTCGCCAAGACCGACCATGATGCCGGATTTTGTGAAGATGGACGGGTCGAGGGATTTCACCTGCTGCAGGATTGATAGAGAATGGAAATAGCGCGCGCCCGGCCGGACCGACGGATAGAGGCGCGGCACCGTTTCCATATTGTGGTTGAACACATCGGGGCGCGCCTCGACGACGATCTCCAGCGCGCCGTCCTTGCGCAGAAAGTCCGGGGTCAGCACTTCAATCGTCGTGCCCGGCGACAGGTGCCGAATGGCGTTGATGGTCTGCGCGAAATGCGTCGCGCCACCATCATCCAGATCGTCACGGTCGACCGAGGTGATGACGACATGCTTCAGGCCAAGCTTCGCCACCGCCTCGCCGACATGCTCGGGCTCATGCGGGTCAAGCAGATCGGGCCGGCCGGTGGCTACATTGCAAAAGGCACAGGCGCGCGTACAGACCGAGCCGAGGATCATCATGGTGGCGTGCTTCTGCGCCCAGCATTCACCGATATTGGGGCAGGCCGCCTCCTCGCACACGGTGACAAGGTCCAGCTCACGCATCAGCGCCCGTGTGGCGCCATATTCAGCCGAGACAGGCGCCTTCACACGCAGCCATTCAGGCCGGCGCGGTTGCGGATTGTCCGGATTACGGCGCTTTTCAGGGTGGCGTTCGGCGCCCTTTGTGGTGTTGACCTGTGGCATTGGCGATCTGTGCGATCCTCTTTGTACCTATATCGCAGATAACATGCCGGGTCTCGCCTCGCCACCCCTAGAAGTGGATGGCGCGACCATATGCATCAAGAACCGATTCATGCATCGCCTCGGACAGCGTCGGATGCGGAAAAATGGTCTGGATCAACTCGGCCTCGGTGGCTTCCAGCGTGCGGGCGATGGCATATCCCTGGATCAGTTCGGTGACCTCCGGCCCGACCATATGCGCGCCAAGCAGTTCGCCAGTCGCGGCGTCGAACACGGTCTTGATCAGTCCCTGGTCATCGCCAAGCGCAATGGCCTTGCCATTGGCCAGCATCGGGAACCGGCCGACACGCACCTTGTGACCGGCCTCGATGGCGGCGGCCTCGGTCATGCCGACTGATGCCACCTGCGGGCGGCAATATGTACAGCCCGGCACAGACCCGTCGGCAATGGTATGGACCCCCGCCTCGCCGGCGATCTTCTCGACACAGATAATTCCCTCATGGCTTGCCTTGTGGGCCAGCCATGGCGGGCCGGTGACATCACCGATGGCATAGACGCCGGGCTCACCAGTCGCGCCATAGCCGTCGGTTACAATATGCCCGCGATCAATTTTGACCTTCGTGCCCTCGAGGCCAAGCGATTCGGAATTGCCGGTGATGCCAACAGCCATGATGGCACGTTCGGCAATAACAGGTTGGATGCCGCCCTCGAAACTGGCGGTAACGCCGCTTGCCGACGGTTTCAGGCTGGCGAGGCGCGCGCCGGTCACAACCTTCATGCCGCGTTTGACGAACGCCTTCTGCACAAAATCGGAAATTTCGGCATCTTCGACCGGCAGGATGCGGTCCATCGCCTCGATCAGTGTCACCTCGACCCCCATGTCGAGATAGAAGGAGGCGAATTCCGCGCCGATGGCACCGGATCCGATGATAACCAGCGATTTCGGCATCGTCTCGGGAACCATCGCCTCGCGATAGGTCAGGATCGTCTTGCCGTCAGGTTCGATGCCGGGAAGCGAACGGGCCCGCGCGCCGGTTGCCAGAATCACATGTTTCGCGGTCAGCGTGGCGCCACCGGCAAGCCTGACCTCGCGCAGATCGCCGCGCCGTGCGCCAAGCGTCGCCAGATCGTCAAACACGGTGACCTTGTTCTTTTTCAGCAGATGCTGTACCCCGGCCGACAGTCGGCCCGCCACCTTGCGGGATCGCCTGACCACGGCCGGCAGGTCGATGCTCACCTCGCCGCTGACAGTGATGCCGAATTCCTGCATCTCGTCGATGGAATGCCGCAGCTCGGCCGCGCGCAGCAGGGCCTTGGTGGGGATGCAGCCCCAGTTCAGGCAGATCCCGCCAAGATGCTCGCGCTCGACAAGCGCCACCTTCATTTTCAGCTGTGATGCCCGGATGGCGGCAACATAGCCACCGGGGCCGCCGCCAACAACGACCAGATCAAAGGATGTCTCGGTTGCCATGATTGGTCCTCCGGGCGCCCTAGAGCAACATTGTGACAGGCGCTTCGATATAGCCCTTGAAGGCCTGCAGCCATTCTGCACCGACGGCGCCATCCACCACCCGGTGATCGGCCGACAGCGTCACCGTCATCACCGTCGCGACAGCCAGCTGCCCGTCATGAACGACCGGCCGCTGCTCACCCGCCCCGACAGCAAGAATCGCGCCCTGCGGCGGATTGATGACGGCGGCGAATTCCCGAACGCCATACATGCCGAGGTTCGAGATGGTGAAGCTGCCACCGCTGAATTCCTCGGGCGCCAGCTTGCCGTCGCGGGCCCTGGTTGCGAGGTCACGGCTGATCGATGCAATCTCGGCCAGCCCCTTCTGCTCCGCCGCCCAGATGACCGGCGTCACGAGACCGCCCTCAACAGCCACCGCCATGGCGATATCCGCATGGGTGAACAGTCGCGTATTGTCGCCTTCCCAGGATGCGTTTGCCTTCGGCACCTTGATCAGCGCCATCGCGGCGGCACGGATGATCAGGTCGTTGACCGAGATTTTTACACCTTCAGGCGCGCGATCATTCATCCGCCGGCGCGCCGCCAGCAGATCGTCGATCTCGCAATCAACGGTCAGATAGAAATGCGGGGCTGTCGCCTTTGATTCCTGAAGCCGGGCCGCGATGATCTTGCGCATCTGACTGTTCGGCTCGACCCGGCTGTCACCCTGAGCGGCCGGAGCGGTCGCGGCGCGAGACACGACTGCCGGGGCCGCAGCCACCATACCTGCAGCCTCGATATCGCGGCGCAGGATCCGCCCATGTGGGCCGCTACCAGACAGCGCCGCGAGATCAACCCCGCGCTCAGCGGCGATGCGACGGGCCAGCGGACTGGCGAAAATGCGCCCGGTGTCCGAAGATCCGTTCGAAGTGACCACAGATGGCGCGGGGGACGGCGTGACCGGTTGCGGTGCCTTCGATTGCGGCGCAGATGCTACAGCTTCGATTTCCGGCCCCGCAGGCCGCGCCGGTGCTGCCTGCGGCACGGCAGCGGCAGGGGCCGCCGCGACATGCTCTACCGTTTCGCCATCCTCGGCCAGTCGCGCAATCGGCGTGCCGACGGCAACGCCGTCAGTTCCTGCATCCACCATGATGTTGGCAAGGGTGCCATCATCCACCGCCTCGACCTCCATCGTGGCCTTGTCGGTCTCGATCTCGGCAATGACATCACCACTACGAACGGTATCACCAACCGCGACCATCCATTTCGCCAGCGTTCCAGTTTCCATCGTCGGCGACAGCGCCGGCATCAGAATATCGATCGCCATCCCTCAGGCCCCCCGGAAGCCGGCACATGTGGCCTGGACCGTCGCCGTGATATCCTCGATTTGCGGCAGGGCCAGCTTTTCGAGGTTGGCGGCATAGGGCATCGGCACATCCTTGCCAGTGACCCGCGCGATTGGCGCGTCAAGCCAGTCAAAGGCCTGTTCCATCACCTGCATGGCGATTTCGGATCCGACACCGGCAAACGGGAAGCCTTCCTCGCATGTGACAAGCCGCGAGGTCTTCCTGACCGAGGTGACGATTGTCTCGATGTCGAGCGGGCGGATCGTCCGCAAATCGATCACCTCCGCCGAAATCCCCTGTTCGGCAAGCTGGTCGGCAGCTTCAAGGGCGCGGCCAACCATGATCGAGAAGGCGGTAATGGTGACATCGCTTCCCTCGCGAACAATTTTCGCGCGGCCAATCGGCACCACCCAGTCATCATCCGACGGCACATCGAAACTCTGCCCGTACATCACCTCGTTCTCGAGAAAGATCACCGGGTTCGGATCGCGGATGGCGGCTTTCAGCAGGCCCTTGGCATCCGCAGCCGACCAGGGCGCGACAACCTTCAGCCCCGGGCAATGCGCGTACCAGCTTGCATAGCATTGCGAATGTTGGGCCGCGACGCGGCTGGCCGCGCCGTTCGGCCCGCGAAAGACAATCGGGCAGCCCATCTGACCGCCCGACATATACAGCGTCTTGGCGGCCGAATTGATGATCTGGTCGATGGCCTGCATGGCGAAATTGAAGGTCATGAATTCAACGACCGGCCGCAGATCGCCAAACGCCGCGCCAACACCAAGCCCGGCAAAGCCCTGTTCGGTGATCGGCGTGTCGATCACCCGTTTCGGGCCGAATTCGGCCAGCAGCCCCTGCGTGACCTTGTAGGCACCCTGATATTCGGCAACTTCCTCGCCCATGACGAACACACGGTCATCGGCGCGCATTTCCTCGGCCATCGCATCGCGCAGCGCCTCACGCACCGTTATCTCGGCGCTGTCACCGGTGCCGCCACGACAGGCACAGCTTCGGGATTTTCGGGCGTGGCGCCGGCAAGCGGGCCCTCCGCCACAGGGGCGGCCAGCGGCATGGCATCGGCGCTATCACCCTCTTCCAGAAGCACCGCGATCGGCGCGTTGACCTTCACACCTTCACTTCCCGCAGGCACAAGGATGCTGCCAATTGTACCGTCGTCAAGCGCCTCGACCTCCATGGTGGCCTTGTCGGTTTCAATCTCGGCGATGACATCACCGCTGCGAACGCTCGTGCCCTCCTCGACAAGCCATTTGGCGAGTGTTCCCTCTTCCATTGTCGGCGACAGCGCCGGCATCAGTATCTCGATCGCCATGGCTCAGGCCTCCTTCCGGCTGTCACGGCCGCTGGCCGGCAGCAGAATATCGGTGAAAAGTTCGGACGGATCGGGCTCGGGACTTGTCTGTGCAAATTCGGTGGCACGCAAGACAACCGCCTTGACATCGGCATCAATGGATTTCAGCTCATCCTCGGTGACATCCTGCTTCGCCAGAACCTCACGCAGCTGGTCAATCGGGTCATGCTGTTTGCGCATGGCATCGACCTCCTCTCGGGTGCGGTATTTGGCCGGGTCGGACATCGAATGACCCCGATAGCGATAGGTTTTCATTTCCAGCACATAGGGCCCCTTGCCGGACCGGCAATGCTCCAGCGCCTCGGCGCCGGCGGCCCGCACCGCCAGCACATCCATGCCGTCAACCTGCATTCCGGGAATACCATAGGCAGCGCCGCGATCGGCAAGCGACCGGCCGGCCGCCGCGCGGGTCACCGCGGTGCCCATGCCATACTGGTTGTTCTCGATCACGAACAGACAGGGCAGGTCCCACAGCGCCGCCATGTTGAAGCTCTCATAAACCTGGCCCTGATTGACGGCGCCATCTCCAAGATAGGTCAGGCAGACATTCGGTTCGTCCCGATATTTGTGGGAAAAGGCAAGCCCGCAGCCGATCGGCACCTGCGCGCCGACAATGCCATGCCCACCAAAGAAATTCTTCTCGCGGCTGAACATATGCATCGACCCGCCCTTGCCGCGCGAATAACCGCCCTCACGCCCGGTCAGTTCGGCCATCACACCGTCCGCATCCATGCCGCAGGCCAGCATATGTCCATGATCACGATAGGAGGTGACGACGGTATCGCCAGGCTTGCTGACAGATTGCAGGCCGACCACAACAGCTTCCTGACCGATATAGAGGTGGCAGAAACCGCCGATCTGGCCCATGCCGTATAGTTGCCCCGCCTTTTCCTCGAAACGGCGGATCAGCAGCATGTCGCGATACATCTCGACAAGATCGTCGCGCGGCGGCAGATTATTCATCGCCGTGGCACCGGATGCCGCCTTTGGTGGACGCCCGGGCTTGCGCTTGCGTTGGGCCTTTGCCGTTTCGGCCATCAGTTCCTCCCCGACCTGCAAAAAAGTGATATGCGGAATCACCGGAGGGGTCCGGACATGCCAAACCCTCCACAGACCGAGGATTTACCCAAAAAACAATTTTTTCAATATTTTTATTATATTGATTTTATTAATTAAATTTTAAATAAACTTGATTTCAGTTTACTTCACTATTCGGCGTTATGTCTGAAAATTTCAATTTCGAGAGGTCAATTGAAATTATGACATCATTCGGCGAATAGAGGCCAAGCTCGGCCCGCGCCGTTTCCGCCAGCATATCAGCATCAAGCGAGTCAGCCTGCAGCAGACGGATCCGGTGTGACAGAAAATCGTGATGCCGTTGCAAAAGCGCCAGCTTTTCCTCGGCAAGCATGATCCGGCGGTCAAGTTCCGGGCGGGCGAGAATGCCGCGGTCGCCGGCAAGGATATGAAACCCGAAAAAAATCACAACCGAGGAGAACAGCAGGGAACTGCTCATCAGAACGATCAGTCGGCGGCGCGCGGCATACATATCTGACCCCTTTGGACAGGTGGGCGACCCACATTTCATGAACCAGTGAATCAAAGTCGATTCATCAGGTCAAGAAAAAAGCGAATCGCCGGATTCCCTGATCTTTTTGTAATTCCGGGGCCTATATGATCCGGTCAGGCGCGGAGGATGCTGCCACCGGCATAGAGGCCGGAGGCATCCAGCTCCTCATTGATCCGCAGCAGCTGGTTGTATTTCGCCAGCCGGTCGGAGCGCGACAGCGAGCCGGTCTTGATCTGGCCGGCATTCGTCGCCACCGCAAGATCGGCGATGAAACTGTCCTCGGTCTCGCCGCTACGGTGTGAAATGACAACGCCGAATCCAGCCTTCTGCGCCATCTCGACCGCCTGCAGCGTTTCCGACAATGTGCCGATCTGGTTGACCTTCACCAGGATCGCATTCGCCGTATCCTCGGTAATGCCGCGGGCAAGCCGTTCCGCGTTCGTCACGAACAGATCGTCACCGACAATCTGGACTTTGTCACCGACAGCGGCGGTCAGCGCGGCAAAACCGTCCCAGTCTTCCTCATCCATCGGGTCCTCGAGCGAGACAATCGGATGGTTGGCGACAAGCGCGGTCCACATCGCGACCATTTCCTGCGATGACAGGCTGCGCCCCTCACCCGCAAGATGATAGGCCCCGTCCTTGTAAAGCTCGGTCGCCGCGGCATCGATCCCGATCACGACATCATCGCCGGGGGTACAGCCGGCAACCTCGATCGATTTGCGGATGTAATCGAGCGCCTCGTCGGTCGAGTTGATGGCCGGCGCAAAGCCACCCTCGTCACCAACAGCTGTGGAATGCCCGGCCTGTGCCAGCAGCGACTTCAGGGCATGAAAAATCTCCGCACCGATGCGCACCGCATCGGGGAAATGTGCTGCGCCAACCGGCATCACCATGAATTCCTGGACATCCAGCGCATTATTCGCATGCGCCCCACCATTCATGATGTTCATCATCGGGGTCGGCAGCAGATGCGCGTGCACACCGCCAAGATAACGCCAGAGTGGCAGGCCGACCGATTCCGCCGCAGCACGCGCCGCCGCCATCGACACCCCGAGAATGGCATTGGCACCAAGCCGTCCCTTGTTGGTGGTACCGTCGAGATCGATCATCGCCTGGTCAAGCCCGGCCTGGTCAAGCGCGTCGGCACCGACCAGCGCGTCGAAAATCTCCATATTCACCGCCTCGATGGCCTGCAAAACGCCCTTGCCGCCATAGCGCGAGGTGTCACCGTCACGAAGCTCAACAGCCTCATGTGCGCCTGTTGACGCGCCTGACGGCACGGCGGCACGGCCAAAGGCGCCATCTTCCAGAAGCACATCGACCTCGACCGTCGGATTGCCGCGCGAATCCAGTATCTCACGGGCTTGGATGTCTTCGATGGCACTCATCTCTTGTTGTCCTTCTGCAGTTTGGTGGCGAAGTGGCGTGCAATGCGACGGCTATAGCGCCGACAGCCTGAAATTGCAATTTTGCGCCGCTCGTCAGCCGCGGCGTGCCTCGTCGATCCGGCGCAGCTGGTCAAGAACGGCCGGCATGGCATCAAGCGGCACCATGTTGGGGCCGTCAGAGGGCGCGCTGTCCGGGTCCTGGTGGCTTTCCATGAACAGCCCATTGACGCCCACAGCGACCGCTGCGCGCGCCAGCACTGGAACGAATTCACGCTGGCCGCCGGAACTGCCGCCAAGTCCGCCCGGCTGCTGGACCGAATGCGTCGCATCGAAAATCACCGGATGGCCGAGATCGGCCATCTGCGGCAGGGCCCGCATGTCCGATACCAGCGTGTTATAGCCGAATGACGTGCCACGCTCGGTCAGCATCACCCGCGCATTGCCGGCACCGGTAGCCTTGGCGGCAACATGCTTCATGTCCCAGGGTGCCAGGAACTGACCCTTCTTGATGTTCACAACGGCGCCGGTGGCGGCTGCCGCGACGACCAGGTCGGTCTGGCGGCACAGAAAGGCCGGTATCTGCAGCACATCCACCACCTCGGCGACTGGCGCGCACTGGTCGGGAAGGTGAACATCGGTCAGCACCGGACAGCCAAAGGCGTCCTTGACCTTCTGGAAAATACGCAACCCCTCATCCATGCCGACCCCACGCGCCGCGCCGGCCGAGGTGCGGTTGGCCTTGTCGTAGGAGGATTTATAGACAAATCCCATACCGGCGGCAGCGGCCATACCGGCAAGCGCCTCGGCACACATCATCGCATGATCCGGCCCCTCGACCTGACACGGGCCGGCGATCAGCAGCAACGGGCTGTCACCGCCACAGGGAACGCTGGCGATGTGAAAGCTCGACATATCACTCTCTCCCGATGGCGGCACGGCCATCATGATGTCAGACAAGCCGCGATTTTTCCATCGAGGCGGCGACAAAGCCGGTGAATAGCGGGTGTGGGTCAAATGGCTTTGACTTCAACTCCGGATGGAACTGCACGCCGACAAACCACGGATGGTCGGGCCGCTCGACGATTTCCGGCAGCATGCCATCTGGCGACAGGCCGGAAAAGGTCATGCCGGCGGCTTCCAGACTGTCGCGATAGGCGATGTTGACTTCATAGCGGTGCCGGTGCCGTTCGGAAATTTCGGCCGCTTCATAGAGCTCGCGCGCCAGAGTGCCGTCCTTCAACAGGCATGGATAGGCACCAAGGCGCATCGTGCCGCCAAGATCGCTGTCCGAGCTTCGCTGCATCGTCTCGTTGCCAACTGTCCATTCGGTCATCAGTCCGACAAGCGGGATCTCGGGCTCGCCGAACTCGCTCGACCCGGCGCCCGGAAGGCCGGCCAGATTGCGCGCTGTCTCAAGCACTGCCATCTGCATGCCGAAACAGATGCCAAGATAGGGTATCCGATGAACACGGGCAAATTCGATGGCGCGGATTTTTCCTTCCGAGCCACGTTCGCCAAACCCGCCCGGGACCAGAATGCCGCTCACATGGTGCAGCGCCTCGATGGCCGCTTCCTCTTTCTCGAACAGCTCGGAATCAATCCATTCGATCCTGACCTTGGCATTGTTGGCGATGCCGCCATGAACAAGCGCCTCGCCGAGCGACTTGTAGGAATCCTGAAGCGAAGTGTATTTGCCGACAATGGCGATGGTGACCTCGCTGTCCGGATTGGCAAGCCCGTCGCTGATCCGCGCCCAGCCTGACAGATCAGGCTTTTCATCAGGAAGATTGAAGTGGCGGATCACCTCACGGTCCAGCCCCTGATCGTGATAGGACAGCGGCACCTCGTAGATATTACCGACATCCATGCCGAGGATCACCGCCGACGGACGGATATTGCAAAACAATGCGATCTTCCCGCGCTGCTCGTCAGGAAGCGGATGTTCGGTCCGGCATAGCAGGATATCGGGCTGAATGCCGACCGACTGCAATTCCTTGACCGAATGCTGCGTCGGCTTGGTCTTCAACTCGCCGGCGGCGGCGATGAAGGGGATCAGCGTGACATGAAGGAAACAGGTCTGCTCGCGCCCGAGTTCGTTGCCAAGCTGACGAATCGCCTCAAGGAACGGCAGTGATTCGATGTCGCCAACCGTGCCGCCGATCTCGCAGATGACAAAATCCTCATCATCATGGTTCGACTGGATGAACGCCTTGATGGCATCGGTTACATGCGGGATGACCTGGATCGTGGCGCCCAGATAATCGCCGCGGCGCTCGCGAGCCAGCACGTCGGAATAGATCCTGCCGGTGGTGATATTGTCGGTACGCCGGGCGTGAACGCCGGTGAACCGTTCATAATGGCCAAGATCAAGATCGGTCTCGGCCCCGTCATCGGTCACGAACACCTCACCATGCTGGGTGGGCGACATCGTGCCGGGGTCGACATTCAGATAGGGGTCGAGCTTGCGCAGGCGGACCTTGTAGCCCCGCGCCTGAAGCAGGGCTGCAAGGGCGGCGGCACCAAGGCCCTTTCCAAGGGAAGAAACCACGCCACCAGTGATAAAGAGATATCGAGGCATGGGCCATCTTACTACCGCAATATCCAGCGGTATGTAAGTGCCAAAATCACAGTATCTGGTGGTTTTATTCGGATTTTGACGCTTGACAAAGCGACGTTTTTCGGTTGACCCCGTTCCGTTACCAGGACGGTCGCCCGATGCGTTTATTCAGTCGTCGGGATGACAGGCCCGCTTGCCGGCGCCGGGGTCTCGTTGATCACTTCATCGATGATGGACACAGAGTCGCGCTGGCTGCCGGCCATGATCGCGAGGATCAACGAGGTGCCAAAGAAACAGGCAGCAAGGATCGCCGTGACACGGGTCATCATATTAGCCGTCCCGCGGGCCGTCATGAAACCGCCACCGGCACCACCGCCGCCGCCAATACCAAGGCCGCCGCCCTCGGAGCGCTGCAGCAGAACCGCGCCGATCAGCGCCAGCGCAATCAGGATATGTATCGTCAGAATAAGCGTTTGCATGCCAGATCAGCCTTGCCAGGGTCAGCGGTGCGTTGGATGGCGATGTTATATGGACTGTTCCCCGTTATTTCAAGGCCCGTTATTTCCAGGGAATCACAACATTCACGACCTTGCGGCGGCGGCGCGCGCGCCGGCACTGCAGATGCCGTTGAAATCCTCGGCCTTCAGGCTGGCACCCCCGACCAGCGCACCGCCAACATCCGGCACACCGAAAATCGCGTCGGCATTGCCGGGCTTGACTGACCCGCCATAGAGAATCGGCACGCTGGCAAGGTCACGCTTGGCAAGCCATTGCTGAATGGCGGCGTGCATGGCGGCGATTTCCTCGACCCCGGCCACCTTGCCGGTGCCGATGGCCCAGACAGGTTCATAGGCCAGCATCAGACGGGATGCGTCGATCCCTGCCGGAACCGACCCCTCAAGCTGCACCGTGACCACCGCTTCGGCCGAACCTGCCTCACGCTGGTCGAGCGTTTCCCCGACACAGATCATCACATCCAGCCCTGCCGAGAGGGCCGCCGCCGCCTTGGTAGCGACAAGCGCATCATCCTCGCCATGATCGGCGCGCCGCTCGGAATGCCCGAGGAGAACCACACGGGCCCCGCAATCGGCAAGCATGCCGGCGGCAACATCCCCTGTATGCGCACCAGATGCGTTATGATGACAGTCCTGTCCGCCTACCAGCATGTCGGTGCCGTCAAGCCGCACACCCATCTGCACCAGATAGGGTGCCGGCGGGAACAGGATCCGGGTAACGCCGTCAAAGCTGTCTGCGGCATAGGCCACGGCAAGCGCCGCGGCATCAGCCAGTGGCGGGTTCATCTTCCAGTTCGCTGCAATAATCACCTCTATCCCCCTACCCCGAACCGATTGCGTATCTGCCGGTAATGGCACCATCGCGCCGGCACGCCCTGACGCGGCGTCGCACCATACCCAATCCACTGCCCGAATGCCACCATCTGTCTCCACCATTTGCAGGGGCCAGGCGGCAGAAACCGGCACCGCGCACGAAATTGTCAATTGCCCCGGTCTGGCTGAAAGTTTACAACTACGCGCGTAGCATTCCGGCATGACGCTGCACGCCCTCCGGGACGGGCATGCGATCAAACCGACAGACGCGCAGAACAACGAACGTCCAGAGACACAAAGATATAGGGACAATCCATGCTTCAGGCATTACGGGGCGGTGCCAAGTCGCCAATCATGAAGGTTTTTTTGGTCTTTCTGGCAGCCGGCTTCGCGCTCTGGGGGGTCGGTGACATGACCACCGGTCTGATCGGCGGCAGCGACAAGGCGATAAGCGCCGGCAAACAGAGCCTGTCTCCGCGTGAAGTTGCCGTGAAATTCGACCTTGCGCGCCGCAACTATCTTCCCAACGCCACGATGGGCGAAGCGCTGGAGTCCGGCCTTCTGCCGGAACTCGCCGGCGTGCTGGCGCGTGATGTGGTGTTCCGCGCCGAGGCAGACAGGCTGGGTCTTGCGGTCACCCGCGACATGCAGCGTGACGCGGTGGCGAATGAACCGTCTTTCCGTGACGAACTTGGCAATTTCTCGCAGTCACGCTTCCTCAGTGTTCTGGCCAATGCCGGACTGAGCGAGACCGAATATCTGATGGAAGTCGATACCGCCTTGCGGCGCGCGCAGATTGTCGATGCCGTCGCATCGGGTGCCGCGCAACCCGACGCGGTGGCACGCACCATGACAGCTTACGAGCTTGAACGCCGCACCGCCCGCCTTGTCAGCGTGCCGGTCAATGCCGATGCTATCGCAGACCCGGATGACAGCGTTTTGTCGGCCTGGTTTGCCGATGTGCAAAGCCGTTATGACGCCCCGGCATTGCGCACGGCGCGTGTCGGAATCATCGAACCGCAGATGTTTGCCGCCAGCATCGATATCAGCGACGCCGAGGTCGAAACCGCCTATCAGGACCGGATTGACGAATTCACCACCCCCGAGAGGCGGCGCCTTCGCCAGATGGTGTTTGATGACAGGAACGCTGCCGACGCCGCCTATGCAAGGCTGACCGGTGGCGAGGATTTCACCGCTGTTGCGACCGACACGCTGGGATGGACCGAGGGCGACACGCAACTTGGCCTGGTGGCCCGTGGCGATCTAGAAGACGCCATCGCCGAGGCTGCCTTCGCGGCAACGACGGGCGATGTGACCGGACCGGTCGAATCCGCCTTCGGGGTGCATCTGATCGCCATTGACGAGGTGGTGGCCGGGGGGCAGACCAACCTTGCCGATGTCAGCGACACAATTCGCTCTGCGCTGCAGACCGAGGCCGCTATCGACTTGATCTTCGAGAAGGCCAATATTCTGGAGGATGTTCTGGCGTCGGGCGCGACCATTGACGAGGCCATCAAGGAGGTTGGCGGCAGGCTTGTGACGCTTCAGGATATCGACCGGCGCGGCAATAACATTGACGGCGCGCCCTATGCCGGGGACGACGCCGACCTGGCGCAGGACAGCCTTGTCCTCGACACCATCTGGTCAAACGAGATCGACGATCTGAGCGTGATTCAGGAAGGCGCCAACGACATGTTCTTTGTCGTCGAGGTGACCGGTGAAACCGACCCCCGTTCGCGCGATCTGGCCGAGATACGGACCCGGGCCATCGGCGACTGGAAGCTTGTCGAGGCGATCAAGGCGGCGCGGGAAGAAGCCACCGCATTGAGCGCCGATGAAGCGGCCTTCGCCGCATCCGCCGAGACCACGGCATTCCGGCGCACCGGTACCGGGCTTGATCATGAGGCCGCGCGCCTGATTGCCAGCGCCGCCTTCGGCCAGGATATCGGCGAAAACCGGGTTGTTGAAACCGGCAGCGAGGCGATTGCCGTGCGCACCGAAACGATTACACCGGCAGAAGAGTCGGAGCTGACCGAAACGGCGCAGTTGCTTCGCAATTTCACCACCCGCGCGATCCAGCAGGACATCCTTGGCACCCTGTCAGCCGACCTGTCACGAACACATGATTTGCAGATCCGCCTTGGCGGGGTCCAGCAGCTGCTGATTGGCACCCAGTGATCATGGCCGATGGCGATGATTTCGGGCGTTTCGCAGAAGGGTTCACCGATGGCACTCCCCAGCTGGTGGCGCGGGAACTCGTCGCTGATACACAAACGCCCGTCTCGGCCTATCTTCGTCTGGCGGCAGGGAGCCGTAACACGTTCCTGCTTGAATCCGTCGAGGGCGGGGAAATCCGTGGTCGCTTCTCGATCATCGGCCTCGCGCCCGACCTGATCTGGCGCTGCCGCGGCACGACAGCTGAAATCAACCGGGCCCCGCAGGATGGCGATGACTTCATTGTCGATGGCGTGCCGCCGATTGAATCGCTCCGGTCGCTGATGGCCGAATCCGCGATGACCGATACCGGCGCGCTGCCACCGATGGCGGCCGGCCTTTTCGGCTATTTTGGCTACGACATGATCCGGCATATCGAGGCCATCCCGGATTCCAATCCGGTGTCGATCGACACGCCGGACTCGATGCTTGTCAGACCGTCGCTCATCGCCATTTTCGACAGGCTGCGTGACAGCATCACGCTTGTTGTGCAGGTGCGCCCGTCAGAGTGGGATGAACCCGCATCCGCGTGGAATGTCGCACAGACCCGGATCGCCAATGCGCTGAAGGCGCTCGATGCCCCGATGCCGGCAACCGAGGCCGGTGGCAGTCAGGCTGTGCTTCCACAACCGCAATCGAATGTCGAGAAAGCGGATTTCCTGGCGATGGTCCACAAGGCCAAGGACTATATCCGTGCAGGTGACATCTTCCAGGTGGTGCTCTCGCAGCGCTTTTCCATTCCCTTTCATCTGCCGGCCATCAACCTCTATCGCAGCCTGCGCCGCCTGAACCCCTCGCCGTTCCTGTTCTTCTTCGATTTCGATGATCTGGCGATTGTCGGGTCGAGCCCGGAAATTCTGGTCCGGCTTCGTGACAATATCGTCACTATCCGTCCCGTTGCCGGCACCCGCAAGCGTGGCGCGACACCCGAGGAAGACGCCGCCAATGCCGAGGATCTGATGGACGATGTCAAGGAACGGGCCGAACATCTGATGCTGCTGGATCTTGGTCGCAATGATGTCGGCCGCGTGTCACGCCCCGGCACGGTGAGGGTCAAGTCGAATTACGATGTCGAATATTACAGCCATGTGATGCATATCGCCTCGCAAGTTGAAGGCGAAATCCGGCCCGACCTCGACGCCGTCGATGCGATGATCGCCGGGTTCCCGGCCGGCACCGTTTCCGGTGCCCCGAAAATCCGCGCCATGCAGATCATCGACGAGCTTGAACCGGACCGGCGCGGCGTCTATTCGGGCGCTATCGGCTATATCTCCGCGGCGGGTGACCTTGACACCTGTATCGCCCTTCGCACGGCGTTTGTCCGCGACGGCAAGCTGCACATCCAGGCCGGGGCCGGCATTGTCTATGACAGTGACCCACAGGCCGAATATGAGGAAACGCAGAACAAGGCGATGGCCCTGATCAGGGCCGCCGGCGACGCGCTGCAATTCTCGCGATAAGCCTGATCAGCGGTCAGCCTGATCAGCGAAAGGCCTGATCGAACGCAGCACCAACAGGTTGCTGGCAGATTTGGTTAAAATATCCTAAAATAACGCAATATCATGCGAACAAGCCAGCATGGCCTGTCGCGTCTTCATGCCCCGGGTGCCTATGGTCAGATTTCATATATCAGCTGTGCTGCTGGCGATGTTGCTGGCGCCAAAGGCCACCCTTGCCGAAATCGACCTCGGCGGCTGGCAGACGCATGCCACGATGGCCGAACAGGGGGCGGTGTGCGGGGCTTTCGCCGACCTGATGGCGATGCAGACACTGGTGGATGAAAAGGTCGGACGCCTGTGGTCCGAACGGCGTGCCTATTCCGGCTCGGTGATCAAGCACGCCGCCAAACTTGAAGGGCGAACTGACATTGATGACAGCGCGATTGACGAGTTGCTCAATCGCTATTCGATGTGGCTTCTGAACAATCTCGCGTATCCTGATAATGATGAATTTCTCGACCCGGTGGCGCGTGACGCCGCCAGCGACATGATCGGCGATGTCTGTACAGGTCTCTATGCCCAGGCCGACCGGGCGATCCTGGAGAAACACCCGTCACTTGGCGCCTGTTCACCTGGCCGGACACCTCTTCCGGTGCTATCCGGTGGCATCACTGATGCACCCGCCAGCTGCGAGACTGACAGCGCCATCCTTGCAGCGACGGCCATCAAGCAGGCAGAGGACACTGTGGCGGACATGCTTGCCCGCCTGCAGCAGGCACAGGAGCGGGAAGACAGTCTGTCGAATGAAATTGCCATCCTCCGGATCGACAAAGACCGCCTTCTTCGCGAGATTGACGCAAACAGGATCAGTAGCAGCAAGATCGACAAGCTGACGGTTGAGAATGAACAGCTTCGCCGCGATATTGCCAGCCTGCGACAGGAACTTGCCACGCACCTTGACGAGCAGCGCCAGCTTGCCAATGAGCTGCAGAATCTGCAGACACGCCATGAAAGGGACCTTTTGCACATCAGCAGCCTGACCGATGAACTTGCAACTGCGAGAACCGCGGTTAACAGGCAACCGGGCCATGACGGGATGATGGAAAGGATCGCCAGGCTCGTACCAACCCGGGCCGTGCCGGGCAGCACCAGAGCCGAAAATGACAACCAGTCTAATGAACTCCGAGCCACAAGGACTCCGAATAACTTCGTGGCCCAGCTTGGCACCTTTCGCTCGCGCAGCGGGGCGCTGTCCGAAATCACCCGTATCCGGACGCATTTTCCCGACAGTTACGCCCTCACCACGCTGACCATCACGCCGATCAGGCTTCATGACGGATCTTCGGCGTTCCGGATCAGCACGGGTGACATGCCGGCGGAGGATGCACAGCGGCTCTGCGCCGAACTGTGGGGCAGCATGGTCAGCTGCATGTTGCGGGCCGCCCCCTGAAGATCTGTCTGCCGCGAGCATGGCTGGTCACGCCATCGGATGCCGCGCAGCACTCATCATTCAACACCGACCCAACACCGACCCAACACCGGCTCAACGTCACCGCGACAAGATGGGCGCGACAAAATGGGCGCGTCAACAATGGCGCGTAAAGAGATTTGCAGCGGAGATGATATTTACTAAGCTTTGTCACCATGACATTGTGATCAAAAGGGCAGCGCGCCCGGGATATGACTTGGATGACACAGGAACGCTGGCCCGAGGGTACGCATTATGTCGAGACGGCAAATCTGCCACAGGCCTTCTTCGCCAATGTAGATGCGGGCGGTGATCGAAATCTGCTTTTCGAGAAACGTGACGGCAACTGGCACGGCCATAGCTGGCACACGGTGGCCGACAATGTCAGGCGTCTTGCCGCGGTACTGGTGAAATGCGGCGTCGAGCCCGGTGAACGTGTTCTTGTCTCGGCTGAAAACCGGCCGGAATGGGCGATTGCCGATCTGGCGGTGATGTCCATTGGTGCCATCGTCGTGCCCGCCTACACCACAAACACCGAGGATGATCACCATTACATCATCGATCATTCGGGAGCCAGCGTCGCCATTACATCAGGCGGCATGCTGGCGTCGCGGATCGCGCTTGCCGCCAACCGGGCGCCGTCGCTTCACAGCCTGATCGTGATGGATGACAGTTTCACCGCACCCACCAATCTGCGACCGAAACTGCACTATTGGGATGCCGCCATCGGCGGTGCCGAACCTCTTGCGGATATCGAACAACGCATCAGCGCCCAGCAACCCGATGATGTATGCTGCTTCATATACACATCCGGCACTGGCGGTCGTCCCAAGGGGGTGATGCTGACGCACCGCTCGATCCAGGCCAACATCAAGGCGGCCGTGGAACTTCTCGCCGAGGGCAATGTTCTCGAGAACCAGCGCTTCCTGTCGCTTCTGCCGCTCTCGCATTCCTACGAACACACGGCCGGGATGCATCTTCCCTTCCAGATCATGGCCGAGGTCTGGTATTGCGAAAGCACCGACCAGATTGCGAACAATCTGATCGAGGTCTCCCCCACCCTGATGACGGCTGTGCCGCGCCTCTATGAGGTGCTGCATGACCGGATCATGCGCGGCGTCCGGGCCAAGGGCGGAATGTCGGAAAAGCTGTTCATGGCGGCACTGCGGCTTGGCGGTAAACGGCTTGCCGGGCGCCATCTGTTACCGCATGAATTCATCCTGAACCTCATCGTCGACAGGCTTGTCAGAACCAAGGTACGGGCCCGTCTTGGCGGTCAGTTGCAATATTTCATCTCTGGCGGTGCCGCGCTCAATCCGGAAATCGGCCATTTCTTCATGGCGCTCGGGATCAATCTGCTGCAGGGCTACGGCCAGACCGAGGCATCGCCCCTGATCTCGGCCAACCGTCCGGGACGAATCAAGATCGAGACGGTCGGACCGGTGGTTGCCGGCGTCGATCTGCGCATTGCCGAAGATGGCGAGATCCTTGTGCGTGGCAATCTGCTGATGAAGGGATACTGGCGCGACGAGGCGGCCACCATGGCGGCAATCCGTGACGGCTGGCTGCATACCGGTGATATCGGCGAGATCGATGCCGACGGCTATATCTCGATCACCGGCCGCAAGAAGGACATCATCGTGAATTCCGGTGGCGAGAATATCGCTCCCGGCCGCGTCGAGGCGCTGCTCACGATCGAGCCAGAAATCGAACAGGTCATGGTCGACGGGGACAAACGTCCCTGGCTGTCCGCCGTGATCGTGCCGTCAGACGATCTGCGAAGCATCGCCTCTTCGCCCGACGCGCTCTACACGATGATTGGCGAGGCGGTCGACCGCGCCAACAGCCGTCTGTCACAACTCGAGCGTGTGCGCAGATACATCATCGCCGATGAACCCTTCACCACCGAGAATGGCCAGATGACCGCGACGCTGAAGGTCCGGCGCCATGTCGTCCGCGAGTTGTACGGGGACAGGATCGATGCGCTCTACCCCCAGAAATAGGCAAATGATACCGCGCCACCCAACCTCGACGCCAAGGTTCGGTGGTCGCAAGGCCAACCGGCAGGCGGGCCACGTCAACCACACACAGACACCCGCGGAACAGGCGGCAAGGGTGCCCGGCCATGGCTGAAGGCGCGGATCTGAGAACCGGCGCAGCCTGGATGGATGGCAGGGTCATGCCGCTGTCGGAGGCAAGGCTGCCGGTCAATGACTGGGGGCTCATCCACAGCGACATCACCTATGATGTCGTTCCGGTCTGGGATGGCGGCTTTTTCAGGCTGGATGATTATCTCGACCGGTTTGGTCGTTCCATGGCATCCCTGCGAATGGATACAGGGATGTCGGCGGCTGACATTCGCGCCGCACTGACGGCAATAGTGACCGCCTCTGGCCTGCGCGCCGCCTATGTGGCGATGGTCGCCTCGCGCGGGGTGCCGCTGATTCCCGGCACGCGCGATCCGCGCGACTGCGGCAATCATTTCTATGCCTGGTGCGTTCCCTATATCCACATCATGCGGCCGGAACTGCCACCCGAGAACCGCACCGCCTGGATAGCCAAAAATGTGACCCGCATTCCCACGGCAAGCATCGATCCGCGGGTAAAGAACTATCACTGGGGTGACTTCACCGCCGGCCTGTTCGAGGCCAAGGATCGGGGCTATGAGACCGTCATCCTTCTTGACGAGAGCGGGCAGGTGACCGAGGGGCCGGGGTTCAACGTCTTTGCTGTCAGGGGCAACAGGCTGATCACCCCGGAGCATGGCATGCTGGAGGGAATCAGCCGCCGGACGGTCCTGGAAATGGCCGCTGAACTGGGGCTGACAACAGACATCAGGCCGCTTCCACTTGCCGAATTCATGGAGTCCGACGAGATATTCATCTCAAGCTCGGGCGGCGGCGTGATCGCACTCACCCGCGTCGATGACCGGATTTTCGGCAATGGCGCGGCCGGGCCTGTCGCCACGGCCCTTCATGAAACATACTGGGACTGGATGGCGCGGCCGGAGATGCGGACCGAAATCCCCTACCCCGCCACGGATCAGGCGTGACCGGCGACCATCCGTTCAAGCATCGGCATGTAGCTTGAAAAGGGTGGCACCACCATCCCGACTTCCTTGCCGGCCTCGTCATATCGACGCACCGCGATGATCGCCTCGAAATGCGGATGCGCCTCAAAGGAGGCCGCCTCGTCAACATCCATCGGTCCACCCTGCAGGTTCAAGGAATGTACCGACGCCTCGGACAGCGTGTCGAAATAGCCGGGTTCCCGCGCGCACAGATACCGTTTCGCGGCAACGTGGTAACGACAGCAATCAACCACCAGATCGGGAAAGAATGGCGCCAGCACCGCCGCACCGGCATTTTCATGCTGGCGGTCGGTCTGGTCATCCATGAATACCGTCCCCGACGCCAGCGGCATGCCGATGAACTCACCGGTGAAATGGCCGATATCATGCAGCAGCGCGGCCACGATGACCTGTTCCTCATGGCCGTCGCGTTGCGCAAAATGTGCTGCCTGCAACATATGCTCGCCAATCGTTACCGGTTCACCAAGATATTCGTCGGCACCGCGACGGGTGAAGATACCATCAAGAAAGGGAATGATTGTCGATTTCGTGAGTTCGGTTGTAGCTTCACTCATCATAACGCACCCATTCGGTTGCCTCCAAGTGACTCCGGCGGTTGACTCCGGCGATTCACCCCGTCCGCTCACGCCGACGCCGCAGCGCAGGCATGACAGGGTGGCGCCCGCCGGGACCCGTGGCAGCAGCTGTCGCTGCTTCGCCTCCCCCCACTGATAATGCCGACATGGTCGACAGTCTCTATCGAGTACACAGCGGGCGCCGTCTGTCAGCAGTCAGGACGCCTTTTCAAGCTCGACCTCACCGCTCATTATCTTCTCGAACTTTTCGAAGAACATCTTCGAAAGCTTCTTCGCCGTACTGGTGATCAGCCTACCACCAAGCTGGGCAATCTTGCCACCCGTCTCGGCCCTGGCGGTATAGCGAAGGATTGTCGTGTCACCATCCTCCACAAGCTCGACATCAGCGCCGCCCTTTGCAAAACCGGCAACACCACCATCGCCTTCGCCAGCGAGGCTGAAGGCATCCGGAGCCCTGCCCGGATCAAGTGTCACGCGGCCGCTGAACCTGGCCTTTACCGGCCCGACCTTCAATGTGACCTTGGCCACCAGTTCAGTGTCGGATTCCTTCTCAAGCTCCTCGCAGCCCGGGATACAGGCCTTCAGAATATCAACGTCGTTCAACGCCTCATAGACCTTGGCGCGCGATGCCGGGATGGTGATTTCGTCAGCTAGTTCCATTCTGGGTGTCTCCTTTGAACACCGGTCGATAAAGTGGTCAGCGCGCTATCGGACAAGATATATGTCAGTTGACAGAATTCCCCAACCAACCGGCAGTGGGAAGGGATAACATCCTGCAGAGCTGTGACCAAACATCGCAACCTGCGGGTCATCATCGGAAACTATACGCCGCCACCGGCGCCCTGCATGTCACAATCCCGTGTTCATCATGCCCGTGTCCATCATGCCCGTGTCCATTTCTATGGTATCTGAAAGAGGACGATAAACGCTCCCATTGGCGGATTGCCACCGATTGCCCCTACACATGGCGCGTCGGTGGATTATATCATAACGTGGTGAGGCACACGCCCCCACCGGGGCACCACGCCCGCCATCCGCCGCGCCGCTTTCTGGGAGAGTTGATATGACGTCACCATTTGATGAGTTGGGCAGGCTTGCGCGTACCGCCGCCATGGTTGGGCTTGTCGCCGGATCGATGGCCACAGCCAATGCCGAGACCATCATCTCGCATGGCATCTCGACATTCGGCGAGCTCAGATACACTGCCGATTTTCCGCATCTTGACTATGTCAATCCTGACGCCCCAAAGGGTGGCGAGATCTCGGTCTGGGGGTTCGGGTCCTTCGATTCGATGCACCCCTACACGACCAAGGGCCGGGCCGGGCAATTATCCTCGATCTTCTTCGAGAGCCTTCTCGAAGGCACCGCCGATGAGGCCGACGCCGTTTATGGCCTTGTCGCCGAATCCCTCGAATACCCGGCCGACCGAAGCCATGTGATTTTCAACATGCGACCGGAGGCACGGTTTTCCGACGGCTCGCCACTGACCGCGGCGGACGTTGTCTTTTCCTATGAAACGCTGCGTGACAAGGGCCTGCCCTCTTTCCGCGCAGTGATCCAGAAACAGATCGAGAGCGCCGAGGCGCTTGGCCCGCACCGGGTGAAATTCACCTTCAAGTCAGGTATCCCGACCCGCGACCTGCCGCAGACCGCAGGAGGATTGCCGATCTTCTCGAAAGCCTGGTATGAGGCAACCGGTGCCGATTTCGAGGATTCGACGCTCACTCCCGGCCTTGGATCCGGCCCCTATGTGCTGGACTCGCTCGATGTCGGCCAGCAGATTGTCTATCGTCGCAATCCCGATTACTGGGGCAAGGATCTGCCGATCAATCGCGGGCGGCACAATTTCGACCGCATAAGGATCGAATATTTCGCCGATTACAACAGCGCCTTTGAAGGCTTCAAGGCCGGCACCTACACCTATCGCACCGAGGCCTCCTCCAAGATCTGGGCCACCGGCTATGACTTCCCGGCCATCGAGAAAGGGTGGGCTGTCAAGGACACACCGCCGGACGGCACACTGGCAAGCGGCCAGTCCTTCATCTTCAATCTGCGGCGCGAGAAATTTCAGGACATCCGTGTGCGCGAGGCCATTGGCATGATGTTCAATTTCGAATGGTCGAACAAGACACTCTTCTACGGCATCTATGCCCGCATCAATTCCTTCTGGGAAAACAGTTACCTGAAAGCCAGCGGCCAGCCTGACGACGGTGAACTGGCTGTGCTGCGCCCGATTGCCGGCTTGCTTCCCGACGGCGTTCTGGACAGCGGGGCGGTGATGGCGCCAACCTCGTCGGAGCGCCAGCTTGACCGCCGTAATTTGCGGCGCGCCTCGGCGCTGCTTGACGGGGCGGGATGGCAGGTCGGTGATGACGGCATGCGCCGCAATGATGCCGGTGAAACACTGAAGGTCGAAATCCTCAATGACTCGCAGGCCTTTGACCGGGTGATCAATCCCTATGTCGAGAATTTGCGCGCGCTTGGCGTCGATGCCGTCCATACCCGCATCGACAACGCGCAGATGACCGAGCGTGAACGGAATTTCGATTTCGACATGGTGACCGGCAATTTCCGCACCTCACTGACGCCGGGCGCCGAGCTTGAACAATATTTCGGCTCGCAAAGTGCTGAATTCTCGATCTTCAACCTTGCCGGCTATGGCAGCGAGGCGGCGGACAAGCTGATCGAGACGGTCAAGGCGGCCGAAACCCGCGACGCGCTTGATGAGTCGATCAGGGCGCTTGACCGGGTTCTGCGCGCCGAAAAATTCTGGGTGCCGCAATGGTTCCGGAACATTCACACCGTCGCCTATTACGACATGTATCGTTATCCCGACACACTGCCCCCCTATGCGCTTGGCACGCTTGATTTCTGGTGGTTCGACCAGCAGGCTCATGACAGGCTGAAGGCCGCCGGCGCCTTCTGATGCCGGTCAAGGAGGCCTTGCCCTTATGAGCGCCTACATCCTGCGCAGACTGGCCCTGATCCTGCCAACGCTGTTCGGCATCATGCTGATCAATTTCGTTCTGGTCCAGTTTGTGCCGGGCGGCCCGGTCGAACAGATCCTCTCGCAACTGGAGCAGGACACCGACGTTTTTGCCGGTATCGCCGGCGGTGGCGGTGAAATCAGGCAGGCCAGCGAGCGCGGCGACTATCTCGGCGCGCAGGGTCTGCCGGAGGATTTCGTGGCCGATCTCGAGCGCCAGTTCGGCTTTGACAAACCGCCGCTGGAGCGCTTCCTGTCCATGTTGTGGGACTATATGCGGTTTGATTTTGGCGAGAGCTATTTCCGTTCGATCAGTGTCACCGACCTGATTATCGAGAAAATGCCGGTCTCGATCTCGCTGGGGCTTTGGACAACGCTTCTTGCCTATCTGATCTCGATCCCGCTTGGTATCCGCAAGGCGGTCCGCGACGGCAGCAGCTTTGACAGTTGGACCTCCAGCCTGATCATCGTCGGCTACGCCATCCCCGGGTTCCTGTTCGCCATCCTGCTGCTGGTACTGTTCGCCGGCGGCTCCTATGTGAAGATCTTCCCGTTGCGCGGCCTGGTCTCGCCCGATTTTGCCGACATGCCGGCCTGGCGCCAGATCCTCGATTATTTCTGGCATATCGCGCTGCCGGTGCTGGCCTCGACAATCTCCGCCTTTGCGACACTGACCTTGCTGACGAAAAATTCCTTCCTCGATGAAATACGCAAGCAATATGTGCTGACCGCGCGCGCCAAGGGCCTGACCGAGAGCCGTGTCCTCTACGGACATGTGTTCCGCAACGCCATGCTGATCGTCATTGCCGGCTTTCCGGCGGTGTTTGTCTCGGTGTTCTTCGGCAGCTCGCTGATCATCGAGACGATCTTCTCGCTTGACGGGCTTGGCAGGATGGGGTTCGAGGCGGCGGTCGCCCGCGACTATCCGGTTGTTTTCGGCACGCTGTTCATTTTCAGCCTGATCGGCCTGGTCATCGGCCTGATCTCAGACCTGATGTATGTCTGGATCGACCCGCGGATCGACTTTGAATCGAGGCTGTCATGACCCAAGTGGGCCTGAACCGCCGCAGGTGGCAGAATTTCCGGCGCAACCGCCGCGCCTATATCTCGCTGATTGTTTTCAGCGTCTGTTTCATCGTCTCGCTGTTCGCCGAACTCCTCGCCAATGACCGGCCGATCCTGGTGAAATATCGCGACGGGTTCTACATGCCGGTCTTCCAGTTCTATTCCGAACAGAGTTTTGGCGGCGATCTGCGAACAGAGGCCATATATGGCGACATCGAGGTGCAGTGTCTGATCATTACCGGCGGGATGGACTCCTGCTGGGACACGCCGGAGATTCTGGTCGAGGATGCCGCGGACGGGCGTATTGACGGCCGGGACATCACCCGCGGATGGCTTGTCTGGCCGCTCATTCCCTATCATCACTCGACCATTGCGACGCTTGACGGACCGGCACCCTCGCCGCCGGATGGCGATCATTGGCTTGGCACCGACGATACGGCGCGCGATGTGCTGGCGCGGATCATCTATGGCTTCCGGCTGTCGGTGCTGTTCGCCATCATTGTCTCGGTGATGGCCTCGGCCATCGGCATCCTTGTCGGCGCCGTTCAGGGTTATCTCGGCGGGCGCACCGATCTGCTGGCACAGCGGCTGATCGAAATCTGGGGGGCGACACCGTCGCTCTATATCATCATCATCGTCTCGGCGATCTGGCGCATGGATTTCTGGCTTCTTGTATTTCTGATGACGCTGTTCAGCTGGACCGCGCTGGTCGGGGTTGTGCGAGCCGAATTCCTGCGCGCGCGCAATTTTGAATATGTCCAGGCCGCGAAGGCGCTTGGCGTGCGGCCGCTGGCAATCATGTTCAGGCATGTCCTGCCGAACGCCATGGTGGCGACGCTGACGATGCTGCCCTTCATCGTCACCGGGGCCATCGGATCACTTGCGGCACTTGATTTTCTCGGTTTCGGCCTGCCCTCCTCGGCCCCGTCGCTTGGCGAGTTGACGCTGCAGGCAAAACAGAACCTCCAGGCGCCCTGGCTTGGCCTGACAGCCTTCTTTGTCTTCGCCTTCCTGCTGGCGCTGCTTGTGTTCATATTCGAGGGGGTTCGCGACGCCTTCGACCCGCGAAAGACATTCTCATGAGAACGCCGCTGCTGTCCCTGCGCGATCTGCAGATCGGGTTCCGACGAGACGGTGTCGTAACGCCGGCGGTCAGGTCGCTGTCGCTCGATGTCATGCCCGGCGAGACAGTCGCGCTTGTCGGGGAAAGCGGGTCGGGCAAATCGGTGTCGGCACTGGCAAGCCTCGGCCTGTTGCCTGATAACGCGGTGCAGAACGGCGAGATCGCCTGGAAGGGCACGCCTGTCAATCCGCGTGACGAGACGCTTATGCAGCAGCTTCGCGGCAACCAGGTCGGCATGGTGTTCCAGGAGCCGATGACATCGCTCAACCCGCTTCACACCATCGAGCGGCAGATCGGCGAGAGCCTGCGTCTGCATCAGCGGCTGTTGCCGGCACAGCTGCGCGAACGCACCATCGAGCTTCTGACGCGGGTCGGCATTCCGGACCCGCAGGGGCGTCTGACATCCTTCCCGCATGAACTATCGGGTGGCCAGCGTCAGCGGGTAATGATCGCCATGGCGCTGGCGAACAATCCGGACCTGCTGATCGCCGATGAACCGACGACGGCTCTGGACGTCACCATCGAGGCGCAGATCCTTGACCTTCTGGCCGACCTGAAACGCGACAGCGGGCTGTCGATGCTGTTCATCACGCATGATCTCGGCGTGGTCAGGCAGATCGCCGACCGGGTCCTTGTCATGCGGCAGGGCGAACTGGTCGAGGCTGGTGCCGCAGGGGATATCTTCACCGCCCCGCGCGAGGCCTACACCAAGGACCTGATCGCCGCGCAGCCAAAGGGAATCCGCACACCACAGAAAGGCGATACGGCCGACCTGCTGGTGGCGCGGGATATCAAGGTGCATTTCCCGGTCCGTGGCGGACTGTTGCGCCGCACCAGGCACTGGATCAAGGCTGTCGACGGGATCGATCTCGAGATTGGCACCGGACGTACCGTAGGAATTGTCGGGGAAAGCGGGTCCGGCAAATCGACGTTGGCCCGCGCCATCACCCAGCTTGTCTCCTGTCAGGGGCGGATCACCTTTGACAACAGCGAGATCAGCCAGCAGGACAGCCGGGGTCTGAAAGCCTTTCGCCGACAGGTGCAGATCGTCTTTCAGGATCCGTTCGGGTCGCTGTCACCACGTATGTCGGTTGGCGACATCATCGCCGAGGGTCTTGTCGCGCATGACATCGGCACGGCGGCGGAGCGCGCGGCGGCGGTGGCCGAAATGCTGCAGGAGGTCGGGCTGGACCCGGCAGTGGCAGGCAATTACCCGCATGAGTTTTCCGGCGGTCAGAGGCAGCGCATCGCGATCGCCAGGGCGTTGATTCTGAAACCTCGGATCATTCTGTTCGACGAGCCGACCTCGGCCCTCGACATGACCGTGCAGAAATCGCTGATCGCACTTCTGGACAGGTTGCAAACACGTTTCGAGCTTGGCTATCTCTTCATCAGCCACGACATCGCTCTCATCGGATCGATCAGCGACGAAATGATCGTCATGAAGGATGGACAGGTCGTTGAGCGCGGACCGACAGACAGGATCATGCAGACCCCCGACCACCCCTATACGATCGACCTGATTGCGGCGGCGCGCCGTAAAAGCGCGTGACCCGGCGGACGACCGGATCATGCAGGACAGCGACGCCCTCACCACCCGGCGGATCACCGACGCCATCGCCCGCATGTTTGTCGAGCGCGGCGACGCCTGCCTTCGCGAATTCACCCTGCGCACCGGCCGGCGGGTTGACATCATCGCCATCGGCGACGGCGGCCGGATCACCATTGTCGAGGTCAAATCCTCGCGGCAGGATTTCCTCAGTGACCGGAAATGGCATGAATATCCGGAATGGGCCGACCGGTTCTATTTCGCCGTCGCGGATGATTTTCCCCGTGACATTCTTCCCGATGCCGAGCAGTGCGGCATCATCATCACCGACGGGTTCGATTGTCTCGAGGTACGCGACGCGCCGGAATCACGGCTGGCGGCGCAGCGGCGGGGCTACCTGACGCGGCGTATCGCCCATGTCGCGATGCGGCGGCTGGAATTTGTCAACTCTGGCACCAGGCAAGCGTGCCTTCCAGAACATAGCGCAGGATCTGCACGATCTGCTCGGGCGTTTCAGTGACGGCAAGCGCCGCTGCGTCGACCTCCTTCAGCGCATGCTGGTGATCCGGCCCGTGCATGATGATCAGAGACTTGCCAAGCGCTGCCGCATAGCCGGCATCGAAAGCAGCGTTCCACTGACGGTATTTCTCGCCAAAGCGCACCACGACGACATCGGCGGCGGCGATGCCGTTGCGCGTGCGGATGGCGTTGATATTCGCACCCTTGTTGTCATGCCAGAATTTGTCAGGCTCGGCGCCAAGAATGCGGACACCGCAATCATCGCTTGCCTCATGGTCGGTGACCGGCCCGGAAAAGGTGACGTCGAGGCCGGCGGCGCCGTCGATGATCCGGTCACGCCAGTCAGTGTGGATTTCACCCGAAAGATAGACAGTGAGGCTCATGCTACATTCTCCTGCTTTTGAAGCTGGCTCCTGCTTTTGAAGCTGTCAGGCTCCAGTTTCAGCTTATCTGGTCATTGCCACCGGGTTTTTGGAGTGCTGGCGGCAAACAAAGCACGAAAACACCGCTAGCGCCTGTCCTGACAGGAAACGCACAATGTCACGGCCGGATCGATCTCCAGCCTTTCCGGCAGGATATCCTCGCCGCATGCAAGGCAATATCCGTATTCATCCTCATCCAGCCTGCGCAGCGCCGCGCCCAGCACCGCCAGCCTCTGCCGCCGCCGTTCCTCGCGCGCCAGATCCATCGATTGCTGCTGCATCGCATCCATTCTCGACAGGCGACCGACCGATTGCTGGTCAAGTTCAACCGGCGCCCGGCTGTCCTTGCTGCGGTCGCTGAGGGCGCGCAGCTCGTCAATTTCCTGAAGAATGCTCTCGCGAAAGCCAGGCTGATCCATCCAAGATCACCTAAATCTTGTTACCTTTCAGAAGCTTGCGCAACTCCACCTTGGCGGCATTGTGAAGGTCGGTAATGCTTGTGGCCTCGCAGTTGTAAGCTGTCTTTGCCGGCATGCGATCCATGGTCAGGCGCAGGCTCTTGCGGTTCACGGCAATCTCCACCGCGTCATTCGCCACCCGATAAAGATCAGGCGACTTGCTGACGTCGAAGGTCATGTAATGGATGTCATCATCCTTGTCAAAGCGCGCCCATCCGAAGATTTCACGGCTTTTGGTGAGCAGGAAATATTGCCTTGATTCGATGGCCGGGTCATCAGCCAGGCACAGCAGGCCAACTCCGCCCACGAACAGGCCCGGCACAGGCGACACCTGCAGTGCCCTGTTGGTTGTGTCCGCTGCCACCGACCCCCCGACAAATACAGCCAGAAATGCGGGTATGAGCTGTTTCATGCCGGTCTCCAAAATCTCCGCCGCTTCATTTCGCCCCAGTTCACCTTTCGCATGTTCATTCCAAACATGCCCTTCCAAGCATGTGCCTATGGGCAACAGTCTAGCAGAACCGGACAAGGCGCACAGCACCTTGCGGCCCGCATTACCGGGCCGGCAAGGAAAATGGTCCTGTGTCAACGCGGGGGAAAAATGGTCGGAGCGGCGGGATTCGAACCCACGACCCCTTCACCCCCAGTAAAGTGCGCTACCAGGCTGCGCTACGCTCCGACGAGGTGGGTTATACGCCGTCATGCTGTCCGGTGCAAATATCTTGTTTAACTGAAGAAGCCATGCCATCACAAAGGTCAGCCGAAGGGAAGAAGACAAGTTCAACCGGATGGCCTAATGTGCGGTCACCGGAATCTGACAGGTATGCAAAGCTGTGCTTGAGCGTGACAAATTCGTCCTCTGGGACTCCGGCGAGGTGATCTACCGCGCCGGCGACCCATCACATGAGGCCTATCTGATCATGGAAGGCTCGGTTGAGTTGTTCACCGCGGAAGGCTTGCGGTTGAACAGGATTGGAGCGAACGAAATCCTGGGCGAGACGTCGTTGCTGCTCGATACCGAACGCACGGTCACCGCGATCGCCTCAACCGTGGGCGCCAAGGCAACCCGCATTCCGCGCCAGTATTTCGCCGATCTCTCGAAGCGTGACAAGGTGACGGCCGCGCTGATCCGGAAGATCCAGTTCCGCCTGATCGACAGCAACAAACAGAGCAATATGCTGGGTCTCGAGATCGAGAGCATTGCCGCGCTTGTGGAAGAACTCATTCAGCAGGACAGCCCCGACAGAACCATGATCACCAAGCTGCGCGGCAAGCTGGATGCGGTGCGCCAGCAGGTGGTGATCGACCGGCATCTGGCAGCCTATCCGAATGTCCAGGCAAACGCCGCCGAAGACGCGGAAAATGCCGACAATTTCGGCTAGGCTACCGAGCATTCAAGGAGGTCTTACGCCCGGGATAACCCTCTGGCCCGCGGCCAGGTCTGAGCGGTTCGGGCTCGCGAAATCGGCGATGGAGAAGTTGGATCAATGGTGAAAAGTGCCAACACCAACTGCCACGAGGTTCAAACCCCTGCGGGATTTGAACCACGATTTCGGCATAAGTGAATGAATTTTAATGGTCGGAGCGAGAGGATTCGAACCTCCGACCCCCTGCTCCCGAAGCAGGTGCGCTACCAGGCTGCGCTACGCTCCGACACGACAGGCGTTATAGACGCGGATGTGCGGGAACGATGTGAATCCACGAAGGATCAGTCTTCCAAAGTCCTGCGCAATTGCGCCAGTGACTCGCGTGCTGACCCCAGAGTGCTGAATGCCTCGCCAAGATCATCCATGGCGCCATTGCCGCCGACAATCGCCGCGCCTCCAGCCTGCCGACTGCCAATATGCTTCTGCGCGCCCTTGATGGTGAAACCTTCATTGTAGAGCAGGTCACGAATACGCTCGAGAAGCGCCACATCGTCCGGCCGGTAATAGCGGCGACCACCGCTACGCTTGAGCGGGCGCAGAGAGGTGAATTTCGTTTCCCAGAACCGCAGAACATGCGGCGGTATTTCCAGATGTTCCGCGACTTCGGAGATCGTGCGGAAAGCATCAGAGGCTTTCTCGCTCATGATTCGCCGTCGACCCGGTCTTTCAATATGTGTGACGGGCGGAAGGAGAGGACACGGCGCGGCGTAATGGTCGCCTCGACACCGGTTTTCGGATTGCGACCGATTCGTTCACGCTTCGACTGAACCGAGAATGTTCCGAATGACGAGAGCTTGACTTCTTCGCCTTTTTCGAGACATACGCACATTTCCTCAAGGAATGTCTCAACAAGTTCAGCCGACTCATTGCGCGACAAACCAATATTTCGATACACCGCCTCGGCAAGGTCGGCACGTGTCAATGTCTTGCTCATAAGGATACGCTAATGTCGATTCGTGGGTGAGTCAATCAACAGCTTCTATAAATTTCATGATTTGCATTAGTCTTACAGGTGGTTAGTCTGAAGAGCTAATGTATTCACTGACCGGTCGGTCGACCGTAGCGAACCAGCGCCGCGCCCCAGACGAGGCCACCACCAATCGCCTCGAATGCCAGAATCTGGCCATTCCGGACCCGCCCGTCGCCAACCGCCGCTGCCAATGCAAGGGGAATCGAGGCAGCCGAGGTATTCGCATGTTCGTGTACCGTCTTCACCACCCGGTCATCGGGCAGCCCCATTTTCTTCTGCATGCCTTCGATGATGCGGATATTGGCCTGGTGCGGCACCAGCCAGTCCACTTGGTCTACGGTCATCCCGGCCGCATCAAGAACCTCATCCATAACGCTCGACAGTTTCTCGACAGCGTGCCGGAAGACCTTGTTGCCCTCCATCCGGACATGTCCGACCGTGCCCGAACTTGACGGTCCACCATCGACATAGAGGATATCGCGATGCGCCCCGTCAGCATGAAGACGGCTTGCCAGCACACCATAATCACTGCCGGCTTCGCCACGCTCCAGCACCACCGCCCCGGCGCCGTCACCAAACAGCACGCAGGTCGACCTGTCTTCCCAATTCAGGATTTTTGAAAAACTCTCCGCACCGATGACAAGTGCCCGCCTGCCACGCCCGGCGCTCAACATGGCGTCGGCCACGTCGAGGGCATAGACGAACCCGGCGCAGACAGCCTGCACGTCAAAGGCAATGGCGTTCGTCGCACCTATCTGATTCTGAACCTTCGTCGCGGTCGAGGGAAAGGTGTCATCCGGCGTGCTTGTAGCGATAATGATCAGGTCGATATCGGCGCCTGTCAGCCCACACCCCCGAAGCGCCTGCTCGGCGGCATTGCGCGCCAGATCCGAGGTGTTTTCGCCCTCGGCAACGATGTGGCGCTGCGCAATTCCGGTGCGCTGGCGAATCCATTCATCGCTGGTATCGACCATTTCGGCAAGGTCATGGTTCGTCATGACACGTTCCGGCAGATAGCTGCCAACGGAAACCATCAATGTCGTACCGTCAGGCATCGTCTTTTTTCTGCTCCAGAATGGTGTTGCCGCGGGCAATGGCCGCGCTGACATCCGGCAAAAATCCGTGATCGACAAGTTCCGACGCCACATTGATGGCATTGGCAAAGCCGATCCTGTCAGTGCCACCGTGAGATTTCACCGCGATTCCGTTCAAGCCAAGGAACACCGCGCCATTATAGCTTCGCGGGTCGATGTGACGACGCATGTCCGACAAGGCGCTGCGGGCCAGAAAATAGCCAAGCCGTGACAACATCGTGCTGGCCAGACTGCGCCGTAAAAGCCGTGTGAACAGGGCTGAAATCCCTTCGGCTGTCTTCAGCGCGATGTTCCCTGAAAAACCGTCCGTCACAACGACATCAAGCTTGCCATTGGTCAGGTCAGATCCCTCGACAAACCCTTGATAATTAATGCCAAGTTCTGGATCTGCAAGCTGGCGTGAGGCCACCCGCAGATATTCATGACCCTTCTGTTCTTCCTCTCCGACATTGAGCAGACCAAGGCGCGGTTCGCTTCTGCCGGTCAGGCTTCGATGGAAGGCCTGGCCAAGAATGGCGAATTGAACCAGATTCTCGGCATCACACTCAAGGTTGGCGCCGAGATCAAGCATGCACAGATGCTCGCCAACAGTCGGAAAGAACGCCGCGATGGCAGGACGTGTCACGCCAGTCATTGTGCGAAGCTGCAGCTTTGCCATCGCCATCAATGCGCCGGTATTGCCAGCCGATACAACGGCGTCAGCCTCGCCATCCGCAACGCTGGCAATCGCCATCCACATCGAAGTTGTCTTGCCGCGCCGCACCGCCTGTGACGCCGTGTCATCGGGTGACACCGCTTCACCGGTATGGATCACGCGCGCGGCTGCCAGATGACGCGCCTTGTCTATAAACGGCTTGATCCGCGCCTCGTCACCATAGAAGGTGACAGCAAGGTGTGGGTGCTTCTGGCAGGCTATGTCAGCCCCCCTGACAACGCAGGCGGGTGCGTTGTCACCGCCCATGGCGTCAAGCGCCAGCCTCACGATTTTGGTATCGGCACACACTAACGGAAACCTTCCCATTCTGACCAAATGCCCGACGTGATCACTTCCCGGGCATTTTCAGACTGCCAAGGCTGGCAAAAGGATGTGCATCTTCCACATCACCAGCCTTGAACTCGTCCGGAGCGTCAACGGTACGCGGCCATGCATTGACCGCCAGCGCCAGCGACTGCGCCACCATCTCGCCCAGTTCTATAGACCCATCGACCAGTGGTTCGGAATCATCGAGCCCGACAACGACCTCTTCATCCTCGTACGACGCCCGAACATACCTTTCTTCAATATCGAAATCCACCGTTTCCGGAACCGGGTCGCCGGTGACAATACAGGGCTGGACAAGCCGCGCCTGCAGTCTGCCCTTCACATCCCATGTATCCGGGCCCACCCGCGCGATTTCGACCGACACATCAAGACGGTCAATCTCGACGAACCCGAACCTGTCGGACAGGGCGGCAAGCTCCGTATCGCTGGCAGCCAGAGCGCCGCGATACGGCCCCTTGACCGGCAGAGTCTCGACATCAATCAGTGTTTCAAGCGAAAATGTCTTCATTGGCAGTGTTCAGATGTCACGATGACTCCATCGCCACGTCTTTCCTTCTTTCAGAATGAACTATAGCGGCGTCCGCGCCAAAAGCCATGTCAATAGCGCCCACGGGCCCGACATCGCAGATGACCGGCCCGGCCCGGCCCTGCCCAGCCCCAAACCCAGTCTTGTCCAGTTTTGTCCAGTCCAGTCCAGTCCAGTCCTGCCCGATCTAGTCTAGCCCACCGGCCAGCAGAACATCATCCTCAAGCACCGACAGACGCGCCTCCAGCGCCAGGACAAAATCGACAAGCTCGGCGCTGGCAGCACCGTCACCACGGAGCAGATTGCGGCCGATTGCGGCGGCAAGCGCCTCGCGGTCACCATCATCAAGCGCTGTCGAATAGGCATCGAGGCGCCCCATGAAGGCCTCGGCCATGACCCGGACGCGCTTGCTGACACCGATGTCGCCTGCCCCCATCTCCCGAAGCGAGAGATCCATGTCGGAAAACATGGAGTCGAACAGTTGCTGGCTAAGGCCAGCCCCTTCATCACCGCAGGATTTCAGCCGCCGCATGACCAGCGCAACCACCAGAGCCAGCGAATCAAAGCGACCGTCAACCGTATCCGCAACGCCATGATCGCGGAAAAATGCCGGCTCTCTGGCAAGCGCGACAGCATTGCCATACAATATCTCGGAAGTGTCAAGCTGACGCCGGCGGCCCCAGCCAAGCATATTTCCAAGCCATCCCTTTTCTTGGCTTTCCATCACCGTACCATCCTATTAAGGTAACGCTCCGGCCATCGTCTGGGCCGTGACAACGCCGTGCATAAGTAAAGCAGGACCATCAGCATGACCAGAGGCTTGTTTGACGCATTTCCGGGCGCACGCCAGTTGCGCGTCGCGCTTGTCGCCATGGCCGCGGCGTTTATCCTTGCCGGTTGCGAGGCGCGGATCGCGCCACACGGACATGGCGTAGACAGCACCGAACTTGACCAGATCATCCCCGGCCAGACCACTCGCGCCGACCTGCTGGCGATCCTTGGCAAGCCAAGTTTCGAGGGGGCCTTTGATTCCGGCAAGGTCTACTATCTTGGCGAGGTCATGATTGAACCGCCGGGTGGGCGCAAACGCATATCGACGCGGACGATGATCGTCGTTTCGCTTGATGATTCGGATTTTGTCACCGAGGTGGAAATACGTGACGAGAGCAGCGGCAACACCATTGCCTATCTTGATGAGAAATCACCAACACCGGGCGATAATTTCGGCGTGACCGAGCAGATTTTCTCGACCTTGCGTCGCAAACCCCGCTGACCTAATGCCGCCGGACCTCTGACGGCTAGACATCACCCCGGCCAGTCATCTCGACCTTGCGAGCCTTGCGCGCCACACGATCCATCACGGCATTGATGAAACCGACATCACAGCCGCACACATCGGCGATGGCGGCGTATTCACTGACCACTGCGCGCGCCGGCAGATGCGACATCGTCAGCAGCTCACACGCGCCGGCGCGCAGCACCGCCCGATCAAGAACGGTCAGACGGTCCATCGTCCAGCCATCGGCAAGGCAGTCACCAAGCGCCGAGTCAAGCAGTTCACGCTGCGCCTCGACAGCCGTCGACAAGGCGTTCAGATGGGCATGATCAATGTCCTTCACACGAAAGGACTTGCGGATGTCATCACTGTAATGTGTCAGGAAAGCCGGCAGGAATTCAGCGACAGACTGTCCCGACATCTGCCCCTGATAGGAAAGCTGAACCGCTGCCAGACGCGCCGCCGAGCGGCGGCGTACCGGCACCGGTTTCAGCTCCTTGCCGGCATCAGCCATTGGCGCCAAGCTCGGCTCTGAGGCGAACCATGGCAAGCGCGGCCTCGGCCGCGCCCCCGCCCTTGTCCTTGCGGCGATGATCGGCACGTGCCCAGGCCTGCTCCTCATTCTCGACCGTGAGGATGCCATTGCCGATGGCAAGATTGTCGGCGATGGACAAATCCATCAGCGCACGGGCCGATTCGTTGCAGACTGTGTCATAATGCGTTGTCTCGCCGCGGATCACACAGCCAAGCGCGATATAGCCGTCATAATGTTTTGCACCACCCTGCGCGAAGGCGATGGCAGCGGGGATTTCCAGCGCGCCGGGAACACTGACCCGCTCATGCGTGGCGCCGGCGGCCTCGAGCGCCCGGATGGCGCCTTGTGCCTGCGCATCGGCAAGTTCTTCATAGAATCGTGCCTCAACAATCAGAAAATGTCCGCTCATTCCGCTCTCCTCAGGCCGGCTCGCCATTCAGGCGCCGCCAGTCGACAATCTCCAGATCGTAACCTTCAAGGCTGATCACATTGGCCGGCCGGTTCGACAGCAATACCATCTGCCGCACGCCAAGCTCATGCAGAATCTGCGCTCCCACCCCATATTCGCGAAGCCCCTGCGAGGGATCGTGGACCGGCGTCTTGCTCATCGCGGCGCCGATTGTCTCCGACAGGCTGGTCTTTGATGATTCGCGCAGAAGCACGACAATGCCCCGCCCCTCCACGGCAACTGCCTGCATCGCACTTTCCAGCTCATTGCCACTGCGCCGGTCGGAAATCTCGCCAAGCACATCAGCCATCATGTCGAGCCTGTGCATGCGCACGAGAACCGGATCGCGAGTCGAGATATCGCCCTTGATCATCGCCACATGCTCGACACCGGACACCGTGTTCTCGAACACCATCAGACGCCATTCACCACCGATACGACCATTTATCACCGTTTCCACGGTACGCTGAACAAGCGTCTCGCTGGCGCGGCGATAGGCGATGAGATCAGCAATCGAGCCAATCTTGAGATCATGTTCCCGTGCGAAATCAACCAGATCAGGAAGGCGCGCCATCTCGCCATCATCCTTCATGATCTCACAGATCACGCCGGACGGGTCATCATGACCGGCGGCGCGCGCGATATCGATCACAGCCTCAGTATGGCCGGCACGCACAAGTGTGCCACCATCACGCGCCACAAGCGGGAAGATATGACCCGGGGTGGTGATATCCTCACCGCTACATTGCGGATTGATGGCAGTGCGGATTGTATGCGCACGATCCGCGGCCGAAATGCCGGTTGTCACGCCCTCACGCGCCTCGATGGAGACGGTAAATGCCGTCTGGTGGCGACTTTCATTCCGTCGCTCCATGAGTGGCAGCCCCAGCGCCTCAACCCGTGCCCGCGTCAGGGCAAGACAGATCAGACCCCGACCATGTTTGGCCATGAAATTGATTGCCTCGGCGGTGGCCCAATCTCCGACAATGCAGAGATCGCCCTCATTTTCCCGGTCCTCGTCATCAACAAGGATGAACAATTTGCCGGCGCGCGCGTCGGCGATCACCTCGTCGATCGGGGACAGCGCCGCCGCGCCTTCTCGGTTACTAACTGTCATGACTTTCACTTTCGGCAAGCCTGGCCACATAGCGCGCCAGCATATCAATTTCCATGTTGAGGGATTGCCCGGTCTGCAATGCGCCAAGCGTTGTAACCGCCCAGGTATGGTCAATCACATTGATGTTGAAGTCACGTCCCTCGACCTCGTTGACAGTCAGCGACACCCCGTCCAGCGCCACCGATCCCTTTGCGGCGACGAAGCGCGCCAGATCCTGCGGCGCGCGAAGCCATACGCGATGGCTGTCCCCGACAGGCTCTATCGACAGGGTTTCGGCCAACCCGTCAACATGTCCGGAAACGATATGACCACCCAGCTCGTCACCGACGCGCAAGGCGCGTTCCAGATTCACCCGGCTTCCCTCGCGCCAGTCACCAAGAGTGGTAACCCGCATGGTTTCAGCCGAAGCCGCCACCTCATATTCATGCGCTGATGTCGACAGAACGGTCAGGCAGATTCCGGAATGCGCGATCGAGGCTCCGATGGCCAGGGTCGTACAGTCCCAATCCGCGCCAACGCGCAAAATTCTGTCCCCCTTGTCGGTGATGGACACAATCGTGCCCATTGCCGTGACGATGCCTGTAAACATGATAGGAAGCTGATCCTGTGATCGTGATACGTCTTTCTAGTCAATCTCTTCCGGCCGTTCCAGCATTAAGAAGCGGTCCTCGCCAAAACCACCCTCGGCGATGATGCGGAAAGACGCCTGCGGCGGCAATTCCGGCGTCGCAAGAGCCGAGATAGCCGGAATGCCGTCGGCACCAACAAGATACTGACCGCTCGTCCACAAGATGCGGTCGACCAACCCTTCACGCAAGAGGCTTGCGGCCAATTGCCCCCCTGCCTCGACCATCAGGCTGCCGACACCGGCATCGGCAATCGCACGCATCACCGCGGCAAGCGACAATCTCCCGTCACCGTCGATCCCGACCGGCATCACCTCGGCGCCGGCGGCCTGAATAGCGGCGCGCGCGTCGGAATCCACATCCTCGCGGCAGAAAAAGGTCAGACCTGTACTGCCGGCGGACTGAAACAGCTTTGTCGTGACCGGTGTCCGCAGCGACCCGTCAAGAATGAACCGCTGCGGGCTGTCACCGCCAAGCCCGGGCAAACGGCAGGTAAATTCCGGATCGTCAGCGAGCACGGTGCCGACCGCCGACAGCAGCCCCTCTGACCGGCTTCGCAGCAGATGCACGTAATTCCGCATCCGTGGGCCGGTAATCCAGCGTTTGGCGCCATCGGCAAGAGCGATCATGCCATCCAGCGATGTCGCCGTCTTCAGTGTGACAAGCGGACGCCCGCGCATTGTTCTGCTGAGGAACCCCGCCATGACGCCGCGTGCCGCTTCGGCTTCAACACCAATCCGCAGCGAGATGCCATGCTCGGCGAGGCGGTCGATGCCACGGCCATTCACACGTTCATCGGGGTCACGAAGCGCCACAACGACGCGCGCCACCCCGGCTTCGATCAGCGCCTCCACGCAGGGTCCGGTCCGGCCATGATGCGCGCAGGGTTCAAGCGTCACATAGGCGGTGCCGCCATGCGCCGCCACACCGGCCATGGCAAGAGCCCGAATCTCGGCATGTGGGCGGCCACCGACGGCGGTATGTCCGGTGGCGACAAGCTGTCCCTGGGCTGAAATGATTGCGCACCCGACCGGCGGATTAGGTGCCGTCCGCCCTTCGGCGCGGCGTGCCTCGGCAATGGCAACACGCATCCATCTGCGGTCATCGGCCGGCGATGGTCCTGGCCTTGTGTCAGTCACCGAGTTCCTTTTCCACGAAATCCTCGAAATCGGTGGCTTCGTCGAAGTTTCTGTAGACCGAGGCATAGCGGACATAGGCCACCTGATCGAGGCCAGCCAGCGCTTTCATCACCAGTTCGCCAACAAGATGCGATGGCACGTCGCCCTCGGCATGGCCTTCCAGCGTGCGGACAATATCATTGATCGCCCGCGCCACCTCATCCTTGTCGACATCACGCTTGCGCAGCGCAATCTCGAATGACCGCTCGAGCTTGTCGCGGTCAAACACGGATTTGCGCCCGCTCCGCTTGACGATGTTGATTTCCCGAAGCTGGACACGCTCAAAAGTGGTGAATCGAGCCCCGCACGCCCCGCAGAGGCGACGACGCCGAATAGCGGCGCCGTCCTCGGCAGGCCGAGAGTCCTTTACCTGGGTGTCTTCACTACCACAAAACGGACAAAGCATGATCCCCCGCCACGCTAGATGTTGATGCGGACGGGAGTGTACACACTATTGATAGATTGGGAAAGCCCGGCAAAGCTCGCGCACTTCATTCCGTACACGGTTCTCGACCTCGCCATTATTGTCCGGGTTGGCGGCAAGACCATCAAGCACATCACCAATCAAATGTCCGATCCTGGTGAATTCCAGCGTACCGAACCCACGCGTCGTGCCGGCTGGCGACCCGAGGCGAACACCCGAGGTCACCATCGGCGGCTGCGGGTCGAACGGCACACCGTTTTTGTTGCAGGTGATGCCGGCATTCTCCAGCGACACCTCGGAGATGTTGCCGGTCAAGCCCTTGGGCCGCAGATCGACAAGCACCAGATGCGTATCGGTGCCGCCCGAGACAATATCAAGCCCCCGTTCAATCAACGCATCGGACAGGGTTCTGGCATTCGAGACCACCTGTTCGATGTAAGTACGGAATTCCGGCCGCAGGGCTTCGCCGAAACCGGCCGCCTTGCCAGCGATGGCATGCATCAGCGGACCGCCCTGAAGTCCCGGGAATACCGCTGAATTGATCTTTTTACCAAGTGCCTCGTCATTCGACAGAATGATGCCACCACGTCCAGCACGCAATGTCTTGTGCGTCGTCGAGGTGACGATATGCGCATGCGGCACCGGGTTCGGATGCACACCGGCGGCGACCAGCCCCGAGATATGCGCCATATCGACCATCAGATAGGCACCCACCTCATCGGCGACCTCGCGGAATTTTGCGAAATCAAGCGTTCGCGGATAAGCCGACCCGCCGGCCAGGATGATCTTTGGCTTGCATGCCTTCGCCTGCGCAAGCAACGCGTCGAAATCGATCTGCGCCGTCTCTTCATCAACACCATATTGCTCGGCATTGAACCATTTGCCCGAAAGGTTCGGCGCCGCGCCATGAGTCAGATGACCACCGGCGGCAAGCGACATGCCGAGGATCGTGTCACCGGGCTTGAGAAGCGACAGGAACACGGCCTGGTTTGCCTGTGCGCCGGAATGCGGCTGCACATTGACAAAGGCCGCGTCAAACAGTTTCTTCGCGCGCTCAATGGCCAGCGTTTCAGCAACATCGACGAATTCACAGCCACCATAATAGCGGCGACCGGAATAGCCTTCGGCATATTTGTTGGTCAGCACGGACCCCTGCGCTTCAAGCACCGCATTGCTGACGATATTCTCCGACGCGATCATTTCGATCTGGTCCTGCTGTCGTACAAGCTCGTGCCTGATCGCCTCGGCCAGTTCCGGATCCGAATCGGCAAGTTCTGCTGAAAAGAATCCGTCCATGATTGCGTATTTTCTGATGTCATCCATGATGGTCTCCTGTGGCGTACCCTGCCGCCAGATTGCCGTTAGCGCTACGCCGTATCGCCGGGACTTGCCAGCTTGTCAACACGGCGAGCATGACGCCCCCCCTCGAATTCGGTCTTCAAAAAAACATCGACACAATCAAGCGCCACCGCCACGCCGGTCAGGCGTTGGCCAAGGGCCAGCACGTTTGCGTCATTATGTTCACGGCACAGGCGCGCAGCGGTCGCATCGCCGACCAGCGCCGCCCGCGCCCATGGAAATCTGTTTACCGCAATGGAAATACCGATGCCACTGCCACAGACGGCGACACCGCGTGATTGCGGGTCATCCCTCATGGCCTGTGCCAGCCTGGCCCCGTAATCGGGATAATCAACCGACTCATCCGAGGCCGGGCCGAGATCCTCGACGACATGGCCAAGATCACCAAGATGTGCGGCAATGGTGCGCCGCAGATCGGCCCCGGCGTGATCCGAGCTCAGATAGATTTTCGAGACGGACGTCGCCATCAGCGCTGTTTCTCCAGTCACGACGGGGCGTTGCCACGTCTGAAAATATGCGGTCGCAGACATTACTATCATTGGACCGACGCGCCAACCTTGAGTTTCAGCCCGCCCTGTCGAGCCCGAACAGCTGCGCGGTCATGTCCGCAGAGGGTAAATATGCTGTCATGGGCCAATTTCAATGTTGTAATCCCGCCTGCATTTGCCGCCGATCCACCGGCTGGGAGGAATATTCCACAAGCTGGCGAAAATTTTTAGAATTCGTACAAATTTTTGTCGACAGAGGAAGTTTTCGTGCTTAACGTTCTGACGCATCAACGCGGGATAAACACCGGGTTTAGGGAGAGAGCGGAGCCGGCACAGACCGGCCCATTCAGAAAAGGCAAGGCAGGCGCCTTGCTTTTTTTGTGGGCTTTTTTTGTGGGCTTTTTTTGTGGGCACGCAAAGCCGTCGTCACGCCAAGCGATAGGCCAATTGATCGGCCAGCCGGTCAGCCGCCGGAAATGCCAAGCGAAATGATCTGTGCGGAAATAATCCAGTTCACCACAACCGTCAGCACAGCCGCGATCACTGTCGCGGCAAGGCCCTTTCTCCACAGCATCGGGCGGGCCGGGGCGGAAGGTGCGTGGCCCGCCTCCGGCGTATCCACGGTCCGTACACCGAACGGCAGGCTCATCAGGAACACCCACCACCAGAGGAGCAGGAACACGACCAGCGCGGAAACGAAATCCATCAGCCGCCAACCTCTTCAAGTTCTATCAGGGTGCCGCAGAAATCCTTCGGATGCAGGAACAGCACCGGCGTGCCATGGGCCCCGGTCTTCGGCTCGCCATCCCCGAGCACGCGTGCGCCCGATGCCACAAGGTGATCACGCGCCGCGCGGATATCAGCCACCTCATAACAGATGTGATGCATGCCGCCGGCCGGATTGCGCTGCAGAAAGGCGGCGATGGGTGAATCGCCGCCAAGCGGTTCCATCAGTTCCACCTTTGCGTTTGGTTGTTCTACAAACACGACTGTCACCCCATGCTCGGGAAGCGCCTGCGGCGCGCTGCAGACGGCGCCAAGGCCCGACTCCCATTGCCGCGCTGCGGTGTCGAGATCGGGCACCGCGATGGCAATATGATTGATTCGGCCAATCATGAGGTTCCCCTGTGCCTTTCCGCCCTAGGCGACACCGCGAAGATCATCTTCGCTGACCCGCATGATATGGACATGCGCAACCGGACGAAGGCCGAACATGCTGCGCGCTACCCGGCGCAGCGCCTGACCGGCAATCTCCTCGACATTCGCGTCATCGCGGCGGGCCGCCCGGCCCATGCCGGCCAGCGCATCCTCGATCGCAAGGCTTGCCGTGGCGACATAATCGGTCGCGGCTGAGTCATCACTTATGCCGGTCTGCGAGACTGCCGGTACGGCGCACAACCCACCATCACGGTTCATCACCAGGCTTGCGGTCACAACGCCGTTCCACAACATCCGGCGCCGTGCCCGCATCATGTCCGACTGGATTTCCAGGATCTTGCCCTTTTCATGCGTCAACGCGCCGGTCTTCACATTATCGATGATCGATGCTTTTGTCTCACCGCCCGTTCCGGCAAGCCGGATCACCGTGCCATTGTCGGGAAGCAGTGTCTGGCGGACCTGGCAGGCCTCGGCAAGTTCGGCATGGGCGACAAGGTGACGGGCCGTGCCATGCACCGGAATGGCGATCTGCGGCTTCACCAGCCCGTACATCTCGACCATCTCGTCGCGTGACGGGTGACCGGACACATGCACCGGCGCGTCTTCGTCGGTAATCAGGTTGATCCGGCGGCGGATCAGCGCATCCTGGACACGCGCGATGGCCGGCTCGTTACCCGGGATCTGGCGCGAGGAATAGACCACCGTGTCACCCTTTTCCAGCTTGACACTTTCATGGGCGCCGGCAGCAATCTTGGCCATCGCGGCACGTGGCTCGCCCTGGGTGCCGGTGCAGATGATCACGATGTTGTTGCGTGGCAGCAGGTCGATATCCTCTTCCGGAACGAAATCGGGCAGATCACGCAGATAGCCGACTTCCTGCGCCGCCGAAATGGCGCGCTTGAGTGCCCGGCCCACCACGGCGACCGACCGGTCATTCGCTTGCGCAGCACGGATAATCGACTGGATACGCGCCACATTGCTGGAAAAACAGGTCACCGCGACACGGCTGGTGGCGGCAGCGATCACCTCGCGAAGTCCGGCCTCGGCTTCGGCCTCCGATCCTGTGCGTCCTTCAACCATGGCGTTTGTCGAATCCCCGACCATCGCCAGCACGCCCTCATCGCCGATCTGCGCCAGACGGGCGGTATCGGTTTCATCGCCAAGCCCCGGTGCCGGATCGAACTTCCAGTCACCGGTATGCAGCACGGTACCGGCATCGCACCGGATGGCCAGCGCCGTCGGGTCGGGAATGGAATGCGTCAGACCCACCATCTCGACGCTGAAGGGACCAATCTCGGAGACCATACCGGGGCCGACCTCGATAAGCGGAATGTCCATCTGCCGGCCGTTCTCGGCCAGCTTGCGACGCAGCAACGCGAGCGTAAAGGCACTGCCATAGACCGGGCATCCAAGCTGTGACCACATATAGGGAATCGCACCGAGATGGTCCTCATGCCCATGCGTCAGTACCAGCCCGGCAAGACTGTCACGCCGCTGCTCGATAAAGCTGAGATCCGGCAATACGACATCAATCCCCGGCATGCTGTCATCCGGAAACGAAATGCCGAGATCAACCATCAACCAGCTGCCATCGTAATGATAGAGATTGGCATTCATGCCAATCTCGCCGGACCCGCCAAGTGGCACAAACAGAAGGTCGGAATTGAGGTACATTTTTTTCGGTTTCCCTTGGTGACGCGAGATCAGCGATTGCGCGCAAATATTTCGAACAGGCCCTTCACGGTCAGATCGGCATCGACAGTGACCGGACCGGCAAGATGGTCAGCGAACAGGCTGGCCAGCCCGCCAGTCATAATGGCCTGCATATCATCGCCCGGCCCCGCATAGGCGCCGCGAAGACGCGCCAAGAGCCCGTCGATCATGCTTACATAGCCCCAGAAGACACCGGATTCCATTGCCGCGACGGTATTTTTTCCCAGGATCGGCAGATCATCTTCAAATCGCCTCAACTCCAGCCGCGGGAGCTGCGCCGCCGCACGTTCAAGCGATTCGATCGACAGCGCCACACCCGGGGCGATGACCCCCCCCTCATAGGTGCCATCCGCAGCCACCAGATCAAGCGTTGTCGCCGTGCCGAAATCAAGCACGATGGCAGGAAGCGTATGATGCGCCCTGGCACCGACAGCGTTCACCAGCCGGTCCGCGCCGGCCTGTTCCGGCCGGTCGATATTCACATCGATGCCAAGATCCACCCCGGGGCTGCCCACAACAAGGGGCGGCTGGCCGGTCAGCGCGGTCAATGACCCGGCAACATGCGGCGTCACATCCGGAACGACGCTGGCAATGATCGCGTCCGTCGCATCATCAAGCGCCGCGCCCATGGTTGCCCGCAACAGATCGGTACAGGTTGCGGCATCGGAAATGGCGTCGGTGCAAATCCGCCATACATCGCGGATATCGCCATCCAGCTCGCCAAGCGCAAGCACGAGATTCGTGTTCCCAACATCAATGGCAAGCAGCATTCAGGGTCTACCTATCAGTTCAACATCGCCTGTCGTGACGCGCTTCTGATCGCCGGCATCATCGCGCAGCAAAAGCGCGCCGTCAGCATCAAGATCGACAAACAACCCCTCGACCACATTGGCACCGGTCGACACCCGTACCCGTCTCTCTATATGGGCACAATGGCGAAGCCATTCCAGCCTGACAGACTCGAAACCGGCCTGCACATACCCATCGACCCGCGCCAGCAGATTGCACCCGTAACTCTTTGCCAGATCCTCCGGCGTCACCAGGCTTCCCCCGAGGTCATGGACCGAAGTCGGGGGGAGTCTGGCCCCTTCAACCGGCATCACCGGCGCGATATTGACGCCGGTGCCGATCACCACGGCATCGCCTCGCGCCTCCAGCAGGATTCCACAGATCTTGCCACCCCCGGCCAGAACATCATTCGGCCATTTCAGGCGCACTTCCTGCCCGGCAAGCCGCGCCGCCAGTTCCGCGCGGATGGCAAGCGCGGCGATAAAGGACAGGCCGAAAAAGGCCTTTGGCGGAACCGCCGGCCGCAGCAGAATCGACAGATACATGCCGCCACGTGCCGACGCCCAGGCAGCGCCGCGGCGCCCGCGTCCGGCCGTCTGCTCGCCAACCAGGAAGGCGGTACCGGAGACGGCCCCGTCGGCAGCCGCCTGCCAGGCAAGGTCGGACGAGGATGAGGCTACATCAACGCTGTTCAGTGAGAGCTGGGATGATGCCGGCATTGCCACCAGACAGGTCAGCCGAAGACAATCAGCGCCACCGCCGCGCTGTCTGCCGCCGCCAGCAGGCCGCCAAGACCGGCAAAAAACAGCAGGATCACGGCAAGACTGGCCCCCAGCACAACGCGGTTGGCCATCGGGATTTTGGGGTCGAGCGGTGAATCGGTATCCTCGAAATACATCAATCTGATGATCCGAAGATAGTAGAATGCACCGATTACCGACATCACGACACCGATCACAGCCAGCGGCACAAGACCCGCCTCGACAGTGGCGAGGAAAACGTACCATTTACCGAAGAATCCGGCCAGGGGCGGGATACCGGCCATCGAGAACATCATCACCAGAAGACCAAGCGCCAGCAGCGGATGCGTGCGCGACAAGCCCTTCAGGTCGGCAATACGCGTTGCCTCGGCACCGTCACGGCGCATCAGCAGGATGATGGCAAAGGTCCCTGCCCCCATGAAGACATAGCCTGTCATATAGATCATCACGCCCGTCGCCCCGGCGACGGTACCGGCGGCGAGGCCGGCCAGCGCGTATCCCATATGGGCAATCGAGGAATAGGCCATCATCCGCTTGATATCGGTCTGCATGATCGC
>RFZL01000051.1 GCA_009920665.1 Alphaproteobacteria bacterium
ATCGGCCAGCCCCGTACTGGCGGAACAGCACAGGCACATCCAGCGCGTGACGCGTCGCCATAGGGAAATAGCCGCCAAACATCCGCACCTCGGCCGGTGAGGCCATCGAATCATCATCCGAATGGACCGCATCGATGGTGCCGGCCTGCAGCGCGCGGAACAGCTCGCCTGTCGGGACAAGCTGGTCGGCATAGTAAAGTTCAATCCGCAGCGCGCCGTCGGCGGCGCGGTTGATGCTGTCGATGATCGGCTTGGTCACATGTTCGCCAAGCGCCGCGCCGGCATAGGTCTGGAACCGCCATCGGACCGGTTGCTGCGCATGGATCGCCGGCGCCGCCAGCACGCCACCGGCAGCCAGCGCCGAGGCTTTCAGAAAGTCGCGCTTTTGCATGATTTCCTCCTCCTCCTCCATGGAGTTCCTCCAAAGAGGTCAAGCGTCAGTCGACAGCGGCAGGTCAGGTGCCGACCAGCATCGCATTGTCGACAAACAGGGTTTCGCCATTCACGAAACTGGCATCGTCACTCATCAGGAACAGGGCGGCCGCCGCGACCTCCTCCGGCTCGCAGATCCGCCCCTGGAGACGGCTGATATCCGCCTCCGATACATCGACCCCGAGGGCGCGAAGCTCTTTCAGCTCGCGCAACCCGTGCGGGGTGCGGATAAATCCGGGGCAGACCGCGTTGCAGCGGATACCGGCGGCCCGGTATTCAATGGCAATGGCGCGCGTGAACATGTGGCACGCGCCTTTCGAGGTGCAGTACAGCACCTCCTTCTCGGTGCCGGCGACGGCGGATATCGAGGATGTGTTGACAATCGCGCCGCGGCCGGCCGCCAGCATCGCCGGCAGAAAGGCGCGGGTCATCAGGAACATCGAGCGGACATTGATATCCATCATGAAGTCCCAGTCTTCCTCGGTGCAGTCGAGGAAGGCCTTTACGATGACGGTGCCGGCATGGTTGAACAGCCCGTCAACGCGCCCGTCGAATGTTTCCAGAACATGTTTGGTGGCGCGGCGCACCTGCGCCCCCTTCGAGACATCGGCCGCAACCTGAAACGCCCGTCCACCACTGGCCGCAATCCGCTCCACTGTCTGGCGGGCGGCGCCTTCATTGATATCGATGATGGCGACATGCGCGCCCTCGGCAGCGAACCGCCGGGCTGCCGCCCCGCCGGCACCGGTCGCGCCGCCGGAAATGACGATAGTCCTGCCTGTCAGCCTGTGTGACATCTCCCCGTCATCCGGAACATGCCGCCACACCGTCCCCGGCGGCCAGCCCGACCACAACGTCACCTGTCGGTACCCAAATCATAAGCCCTGTTAACCAGTTGGCATCTCAATCAATAAAAATTGAAAACCGAACTTGTCAAAAAATTTGATGCACTTACAGGACGGATTCGCCTTCCTTCGACGGCATCGTCAGGCATCATTTCGCCCTGTCATTGCGGCTTTCAGGAAGACGCACAGAGCCGGTGGTTGGCAGCAACAGACCGGTGGCAACCATTCTGGAACAGGTGAACATGGGACTCTCCATTTACGGGTCATAGTCATCAACAGAAGGATGGCAGCCTGATGAGGAGGCAAGACAGGCGCGTTACATCAAGCTTACATTTTTCTGAATTCGCCTGATTTATGGATTCGCCTGATCCATAGCCGGTGCGGCTGGACGGCATCTCTGACCGCGCCGGGCGGTCACTGGCAAGGCATCCCAGGAATGTCCCTGTCCCGAACATACTGGTTTGGCCGCGTGCCATGCCCATATATGACAGAGCCGGACACTTCGCCTCGCCCGGCCGGATGGCCACGGCGCTGTCTGTCGTACCCACATCTTCATGGAAAGCCTGACATTGGGCCTGATGATCGCAATAAACCTTGTTGTCGGGCTCGGCCTGCTGTTTCTGGGAGGCCATTATCTGGTCCAGCACGCGGTCATGCTGGCCGGCAAGCTAGGCGTCACACCGCTGGTGATCGGCATGACGATTGTGGCCTTCGGCACATCGGCGCCGGAACTGGTGGTTTCGCTCGGCGCCATCCTGACCAGCCATGACGATATCGTGACCGGCAATATCATCGGCGGCAATATCGTCAACATTCTTCTTGTCCTGTCGCTGTCGATCCTGATTTTCCCGATCACGGTGTCTCGGACCTTCCTGCGGCGCGAGGGTGGCAGTGTGGTCGCCGCCACATTGCTGTTCATGGCGCTGTGTCTTGATGGCGCGCTCGGCTTTCTCGACGGGCTGATCCTGCTGGCCGGGCTTGGCAGCTTCATCGCCGCCACCTTCTTTCTGTTCCCCGACACCGAGGCTGATCCGCCGCAGGAGCGCGGTGCCACCCGGCATGAAGAGGTGGTTTCAGGAAGCGGACTTTTCCGCCATATCGTCTGGATCATCGGGGCACTGGCGGCACTGGCGCTGGGCTCGCACCTGTTTGTCGATGGCGCTGTCGCGCTAAGCCGTCTGCTGGGTGTCTCGGAGGCGGTGATCGGCCTGACGGTGGTGGCAGTCGGCACCGCCGCGCCCGAGATCGTAACCGCCACCATCGCCGCCTGGCGGCGTCAGTCCGGTGTGGCGATCGGCAATGTTCTTGGCAGCAACATGTTCAACATGCTCGGCATTGGCGGCATCACGGCACTTGTCTCGCCGATCGCAGTGCATCCGCATTTCCTTGAGATTGATTTTGCCATGTTGCTGGCCGCCACCATCCTGGTCGTGCTCGTCGGCCATTTCTGCCGGTCGCTGGGCCGGGTAACAGGCGGCGTCATGCTTGCCGCCTATGTCGGATATACGGCCTCACTGTTTTGAGCCGCAGCAGAAATCCTCCTCGATCAAATCATCAAATCTGTCCCAAAGGCGCTGACGTCAGACAGCGCCAATAGCCGCCATGCACAAGCGCCATGTCGGGATTGAGCCGCAGCTGGCGATCCAGCGCCTCGATCCTGGCGCTGGTCGGGGTGCGGTTCTGGCTGTAATACGATCCGCGCGGCGGCTGCCAGCCAAGGTCATAGCGGCCATCGACTGCCGGCCAGGTGATGTCAACAAAGCGCGCATGCCGGCCATGTCGCCGGCGAAAGCTGACGATGACCGGCAGACGGCCTGACATGCCGGCGATGGCGAACACCCCATAGCTTTTGTACTGGCCACTTTTGGGGGCTGCATAATGCCCCTGGATGAGAAGCCCCAGCCTGATCAGCGTCCGGCACTGTCTGTAGACCGTATTGCGATGCAGGCCGAGGCGGTGCGCGATCGAACTCTTGCACACCCGGCTGATCCGCTGGTCACAGTTCCAGGCAAGGGCGATCTCACCAAGAATGCGGCCGGCGGTGCGATAGGACTTTCCGCGCCGCCCACACCAACTCCTCTCCAGCAATCCCAGAACCCTGCGGATGCGGGCCTGATCCCGGCGCTGGCCATAGGTCCAGTGCAACAACCGCCGGTCCCGGCGATCGCCGCGTTCATACCGGCCGGCACCGGACCAGTATCCCGCGCCGGTGTCGCCACCCAGGATCGGCGGCAGCTTTGTAAGGGCGGTCACGGCCCGCTACCGGGCCGGAACCGTCCCCGTTCGGTGTCGCGATCCGGTTAACAAAAACCCCGTCAGACGGGCGTGGTGATGATTCGTTGGCGCGCGCCGGCGCCATCCGGACGCGTTGATATGAGCCTCTGGCAGCATGCCGTCATGGCAGTCACCGGAGAAATTTCGGTAAGCCGGGCCTGTTCAGAAAAAACGGGTTTCTGTTGACGGAAAAATATCAATGGCGGTAGCTTCAGAGCGGTGATTATCTCAGGCGCTCGGAAACCCTAGGGTTTCTGGGCCTTTTTTTATGCTTGGATCCCCGGGTTATGCCCCTTCCTTGGCCCCTCGCGGAAATGAACCTACGGTGAACGCGGTCTTGAGAGTTGCATATATTGCAAGGGATGGCGGGAGTGACGGGACTCGAACCCGCGGCCTCCGGCGTGACAGGCCGGCGCTCTAACCAACTGAGCTACACCCCCATAACGGCACGGAACCGGGCATGTCATCGCCCTCGGCCGTAAAGGTCGCAAACAAGTAGAACAAGCCCCCCCGACTGTCAAGCGGCGGCGGCTCCACCACACCTGTTTTTTTGTCATTTTTTATGCGTGAAGGGGCGTAACATCCCTTCCGGGCGTATATGCCATCGGAAGAATGGTGGCATAGGCAGCAGCACGTTATGCAGGGAAATGGTGGGTGGTGAGGGGCTCGAACCCCCGACCTACTCGGTGTAAACGAGTTGCTCTCCCAGCTGAGCTAACCACCCGAACCGTCTGGCAGAAACGCCAAAATACAACGCCGACCCTTATATCGGGCCGGCGTCGAAAAAGATACCCAAAAAGTTAGCTGTTGACCGCTCCCTTCAGAGGGGCGCCAGCCTTGAATTTAGGCTGCTTGGATGCGGCGATCTGGATCGTTTCACCGGTGCGAGGGTTGCGTCCGGTGGTTGCCGCACGATGAGCCACGGAGAAAGTACCAAAGCCGACAATACGAACTTCGTCACCACCCTTCAGGGCACCTTCGATGCCCGCAAATACGGCGTCCACGGCGCGCCCGGCGTCGGCCTTGGTGAGGCCAGAAGAGTCAGCAACAGATGCAATAAGATCGTTTTTGTTCATGGGTACCCCCAATATCTAGTTTGATAGTGTCCACAGTTGTACTAGGTTTCAGGGCAAAAGGCCAACGAAAAAATGCAAGGGGTCTTACGCTCAAATCAAGTGTTACCTTGAGTTACCGGGGTTTTAATGCGCGGTGATATCGTCGCTGGCAGTCCCGGTCTCGGCGATCGGAACGGCCGGCCCCTCTTCCGGCGACCCACTAGATATGGCGTTTGGCAGCGGCTCACGTACCAGCGCCGCTGACAAAACCTCGTCAACCATCGCCACCGGCACAATCGTGAGCCCCTCTTTCACATTGTCAGGAATCTCGGCAAGGTCTTTCTCGTTTTCCTTGGGGATCAGCACCGTCTTCAGCCCGCCACGCAGCGCTGCCAGCATTTTTTCCTTCAGGCCGCCAATCGGCAGGACGCGCCCGCGAAGCGTGATTTCACCGGTCATGGCAACATCGCGGCGCACCTCGATGCCAGTCACCGCGGAGACGATCGACGTCACCATGGCGACGCCGGCCGACGGCCCGTCTTTCGGTGTTGCGCCTTCGGGTACATGAACGTGAACATCCATCTTCGCCAGTTCCTCGAGATCGATGCCATAGGTCGCAGCCCGCGACTTGATGAAGAATTCGGCGGCCTGGATGGATTCCTTCATTACATCGCCCAGCTTTCCAGTGGCGCTGACCTTGCCCTTGCCGGGCACACGCACCGCCTCGATCTGCAGCAATTCACCGCCAACCTCGGTCCAGGCAAGACCGGTCGTGACACCAACGCGGTCCTCTTCCTCGATCTCGCCAAAGCGGAACCGCGCGACGCCAAGCAGATCTTCCAGCCCGTCCGGCTCGACGGCCACGGATGAAGCCTCGCCGCTGACGATCATCTTCACCGTCTTGCGGGCAATCTTGGCAAGCTCACGCTCGAGATTCCGCACCCCCGCCTCGCGGGTATATTTGCGGATAATGGCGCGGATCGCATCATCGGAAATGCTGAGTTCACCTTCGCGAATGCCGTGATCCTCGATTTGGCGGGAAAGCAGATGCCGCTTCGCGATCTCCAGCTTTTCATCCTCGGTATAGCCTGACAGGCGGATGATCTCCATCCGGTCGAGAAGCGGTTGCGGCATGTTCAGGGTGTTGGCCGTGGTGATGAACAGCACGTTTGACAGGTCCAGATCCAGTTCCATGTAATGGTCCTGAAAGGTGCTGTTCTGCGCCGGATCGAGAACCTCCAGCAACGCCGAGCTGGGATCGCCGCGCCAGTCGGCGCCAAGCTTGTCGACCTCATCAAGAAGGAACAACGGGTTGTTGGTTTCAGCCTTTTTCAGGCTCTGCACGATCTTGCCCGGCATCGAGCCGATATAGGTACGGCGATGCCCCCTGATTTCGGCCTCGTCACGCACACCGCCAAGCGCCATGCGGACATATTTACGGCCGGTCGCCCGCGCGATCGACTTGCCAAGCGATGTCTTGCCGACACCGGGCGGACCAACGAGGCACAGGATCGGCCCCTTGACCGACCTGGTGCGCTGCTGCACCGCCAGAAATTCGATGATCCGGTCCTTCACCTTTTCAAGCCCGTAATGATCGGCATCAAGGATTTCACGCGCCTGGCCAATATCCTTCTTCAGCCGGCTGGCCTTCTTCCAGGGAACCGCGAGGATCCAGTCAAGATAATTGCGAACCACGGTGGCCTCGGCGCTCATCGGGCCCATATTCTTCAGCTTGCGCAGTTCGGTATCGGCCTTTTCGCGGGCTGCCTTCGGCATCCTGGTCTCGGCAAGCGCGGTCTCCAGTTCCTCCAGCTCGCCGCGGCCATCATCGCCATCGCCAAGCTCCTTCTGGATCGCCTTCATCTGCTCATTCAGATAATATTCACGCTGCGTCTTCTCCATCTGCCGCTTGACGCGGTTGCGAACACGCTTTTCCACCTGCAGCGCGCCAATCTCCTCTTCCATCAGCTGGAAAATGCGCTCAAGCCGCTGATGGACATCCAGAACTTCGAGCAGTTCCTGTTTTTCCTCAATCTTGATGGCTAGATGCGAGGCGATCATATCGGCGATCTTATCGGATTCGCTGACCTGCTCGATGGCGTTCAGCACCTCCGAGGCGACCTTCTTGTTGAATTTGATATATTGATCGAACTGCTGAACAGTGGCGCGCGCCAGACCCTCGGTATCGGCGCCCTGATGCCCGCCCTGCTCCATGACAACAGCGTCAACAGCAAGAAAGCCATGATCGGAATGCAGCGTGCGTTCATCGATACGGACACGCTCGCCACCCTCGACAAGCACCTTCACAGCGCCGTCGGGAAGCTTCAGCAGCTGCAGGATCGAGCCAACGGTACCGATGCTGTAGAGGCCATCCGCGTCCGGATCCTCGGTATCGGCTTCCTTCTGCGTCACCAGGATGATCTGCTTGTCCTCGGCCATCACGGCCTCAAGCGCGCGGATTGATTTCTCGCGACCGACAAAAAGCGGCACGATCATGTGGGGAAACACCACAATATCGCGAAGGGGCAGAACCGGAAGGGTGATCAACGCTCCGTCAGACATCTGGGACTCCTGTTATCGCCATTTTGGCTGTTGTCGCCCTTTTGGCGGGGGCACTCTTTGACCAAGATATGGTAGGCGCTGGCCAAGCTTTCAACCAACGATCAAGGATGAGAATTAACTCTATAGCAATAAACACTCCTGGCCGCATGGATTCGACATTGCCGGGCTGTTCAAGTGATGTTCAAGAGGGTGTTTGCCGATCTGTTTACCAAAGCATCTCGCCGCATGACGCTGTAACGCCGGACCATATATCCGTTAATCGCACGCCAAAACGTCAATCCCGCGGACGATCCTCGGGACAGGATGCCCGGTGATGCCGGACGGTGTGTTTGGGAGGCTTGCGGGAGGCTGGCGCCGTGATGCCGTCAGGCGCTCTTTCCGGCGCTGGACGGCTTCTTGGCGTGAACCACCAATGGCGGCGCCCCGTCGGAGACAACATCCGAATTGATCACCACCTCCTCGATATCGCCGGCTGTCGGAATATCGAACATCGGTTCCATCAGGATATTCTCCATGATCGAGCGCAGGCCCCGCGCGCCGGTCTTGCGGGCGATCGCCTTCTGGGCGATGGCACGGAGCGCGTCCTCACGGAATTCCAGCGACACGTCATCCATCTCGAACAGCTTCTGATACTGCTTGACCAGTGCGTTCCTCGGCTCGGTCAGGATCCGCACCAGCGCATCCTCTTCAAGGTCCTCAAGCGTCGCGACCACTGGAAGACGCCCGACGAATTCGGGGATCAGGCCGAATTTGATGAGGTCTTCCGGCTCCAGCGTCGACAGCAATTCGCCGACCTTGCGGTCGTCAGGCGCCCGCACATCGGCCCCAAAGCCGATGCCGGCACCGGTTTCGCGTCCGGCGATGATCTTGTCGAGACCGGCAAAAGCGCCACCACAGATGAACAGGATGTTGGTCGTGTCGACCTGCAGGAATTCCTGCTGCGGATGCTTGCGCCCACCCTGCGGTGGCACCGAGGCAACAGTGCCTTCCATGATCTTGAGAAGCGCCTGCTGAACCCCCTCGCCCGATACATCGCGGGTGATCGAGGGATTGTCGGCCTTGCGCGAGATCTTGTCGACCTCGTCGATATAGACGATGCCGCGCTGCGCGCGCTCGACATTGTAATCAGCGGCCTGAAGAAGCTTCAGAATGATATTCTCGACATCCTCGCCGACATAACCCGCCTCGGTCAGTGTCGTGGCGTCGGCCATGGTAAAGGGAACATCCAGCATCCGCGCCAGCGTTTGTGCCAGCAGCGTCTTGCCACAGCCGGTCGGTCCGACAAGCAGGATATTCGATTTCGAAATCTCGACATCACCGGTCTTGCCGGCATTCGCCAGCCGCTTGTAATGGTTGTGCACCGCAACAGACAGGACGCGCTTGGCGCGGGACTGCCCGATCACATATTCATCGAGCACCTGATTGATATCAGCAGGTGTCGGGACACCGTCATGTCCCTTCGACAGCGAGGTCTTGTGCTCCTCGCGGATAATGTCCATGCAAAGTTCGACACATTCATCACAGATGAACACGGTCGGCCCGGCGATCAGTTTTCGCACCTCATGCTGGCTCTTTCCGCAGAAAGAACAGAACAGCGTGCCCTTATCACCGTCTTCGGTCTTTGCCATGGTCTGACTCCTTGAGTCGCTTCACGTCACGCGCGCCATATCGGACGTGCCGGGTTAGTCTATGAGGGCTTGCGCGTCGGATTCAACGATATTCTTCGGCGACCCCTGTGAGGAGTCCTGCAATTCACATACCGTTTACAACACCGATGCTGATTCAGGCGTCTTCCTCGGGGGTTGGACGCTTCTCGACAACCGAGTCGATCAGCCCGAATTCCTGTGCATCATTGGCTGTCATGAAGGTGTCACGATCCATGATTTTCTCGATCTGCTTCAATGACTTGCTGGTGTGCTTCTCATAAATTCCATTGAGCCGGCGGCGCAGGTCGAGGATTTCCTTGGCATGGATCTCGATGTCACTTGCCTGGCCCTGGAAACCACCGCTTGGCTGGTGCGTCATTATGCGCGCATGCGGCAGGCTGAACCGCTTTCCGGCCGCACCGGCGGTTAACAGCAACGAGCCCATCGACGCCGCCTGGCCAATACAGACCGTCGACACATCGGGCCGGATATATTCCATGGTGTCATAGATCGCCAGACCGGAGGTCACGATCCCGCCGGGCGAGTTGATGTACATCGCGATATCCTTGGTCGGGTTTTCCGACTCCAGGAACAGCAGCTGCGAGCAGACCAGCGAAGCGGTGCCGTCATCGATCGGGCCGGTCAGAAAGATGATGCGTTCTTTCAGCAGGCGCGAAAAAATGTCATAGGCACGTTCGCCGCGGCTGGTCTGTTCGACGACCATCGGCACAAGATTGGCTACAGGCTGGTCAAACTCGCTCATCTGCGTATCTCCTGGATTTGGTCCGCCCCGGAAGCGGGTCAGGCCTTTTTCGCTGCTTTCTTGGCGGCTGCCTTTTTCGCTGCCGCCTTCTTTGGTGCCGCTTTCTTCGCTGCGGCCTTCTTCGCGCCCGCCTTCTTGGCCGCCGTCTTCTTGGCAGCCGTCTTCTTGGCAGCCTTCGGTTTTGCTGGCGCGGCCGCCTCTTCCGGCGCCGCATAGAGCGTCTCAACGTCGGTCGCCACCTCGGTTACATTTGCCATCTCGAGGATGAAATCAACCGTCTTGTCCTCAAAAATCGGACCGGCGAGCTGTTGCACGGCCTGCTGGTTGTTCTGGAAATACTCCAGAACCTGCGATTCCTGACCGGGATAGCGGCGCGCCTCTTCAAAAACAGCCTGACGCGTATCCTCTTCGCTCACCTCGATATTGTTCACCCGGCCAATCTCGGTCAGCAGCAGGCCAAGCCGCACGCGCCGCTCGGCGATGGCCTTGGCCTCGGCCTTGGCGTCATCATCCATGCCATCATCGGCCGGCGGGTGATCATGGTCGTGATCATGGTCGTGATCATGGTCGTGATCATGGTCGTGATCATGATCATGGGCTTCCGGCGGGTTCGGGTTCATCGCCCGCGCCACATTCTCGTACTCCGAGGCATAGAGCGACGGTGGAACGTCAAATTCATCACCATCGGCCAGCGAGTCCAGAACATTCTTCTTCAGGGCCTGGCGGAGCGCGGTGGCGTGCTGACCATTGATCTGGCCGGCCACGGCCTCGCGCAGACCGGCGATATCCTCAAAGCCGAGGCGGGTTGCCAGCTCATCATCGATGGCTGCCTCACCCTTTTCGCGAAGTTCATTCACCGTCACTTCGAATACGGTCGGCTTGCCGGCAAGATGCGCTGCCTGATAATCCTCCGGGAAGGTCACCTCGACATTGCGCGTCTCTCCGGCCTTGACACCGACCAGGCCTTCCTCGAAGCCGGGAATGAAGCTGTTCGAGCCAAGCTCAAGCGAATGGCCCTCGGCCGACCCGCCTTCAAAGGCCTCGCCGTCGATCCGTCCGACAAAATCGATTACCACGACATCGCCGGATTTGGCGGCACGCTTGCCGGTGACCTCGACAGTCGGCCGGTTGCCGTCGGCGATGTTGTTCAACGCCTCGTCGATCTCGGCGTCAGCGGCCTCGAGCGTCGGCTTCTCGATCTTCAGCGCTGCCAGATCGGGGATGTTGATTTCCGGCATCACCTCGCAGGACAGCGCGGCTTCCATATCCTTGCCATCCTCATAGCTGGTGATCTCGACACTCGGCTGGCTGGCAAGACGCAATTCATTGTCCTCGATCGCCTGTCGCGCACCTTCATCAAGCGCGTTCTTCAGCGCCTCGCCCTGGACCTGACCGCCAAAGCGCGACTTGACAACCGACATCGGCACCTTGCCCGGCCGAAAGCCCGGCATGTTCACCGTCGTGGCCAGCTCGGCCAGCTTGGCGGCGACCTGTTCCTCGATCTCGGCGGCGGTGATGACGATGGAATATTCGCGGATCAGCCCTTCGGCCCTGGTTTCAGAAATCTTCATCGAACCTTTATATCCTCTGCAAGAACGGCGCCCCGGGCGCACGTCACCGAAGTGCGATGCACAAGCGGCAAAGCCGGGCATGGCCACCGGCGGTGAAGGTCCGCCGGCGACGGACGGTGCCATGGTGCGGGCGGAGGGACTTGAACCCCCACGGTTTTCACCACTGGAACCTAAATCCAGCGCGTCTACCAATTCCGCCACGCCCGCAGCGTGAAGCACGCGCGGCAGGGCGTGCCGGAAGGCTGCCATGCCGGGAGAAGTGGGGCGAGTGACCGGTTTCGAACCGGCGACCTCCAGTGCCACAAACTGGCGCTCTAACCAACTGAGCTACACCCGCCATCGTGACATTCCGGCCCCCGACAACATGCGCAAAAACACATGCATATGGACATGCCTCGCCAGCGGGCAAAGCCGGCCGAAATGCAGGGCGGGACATTAGCCGAGCGAATGGTGACGCGCAAGGGTATTTATGGGGGTATTTATGGGGGGATCTATGGGTGGTTTCATGGGTGGATTTATGGGGAGGATCTATAGGCCGGATTTGTCGATCATGGCGAAAAGGTTCCGTGACGCCGAAACCGACAGCAAGGCCTGCGTTCAACGCCGCTCCACGCCATTCTGGAAATCCGCAACATAACGATTTCGGCACGATCATTTTGTCAGCCGGGCACCACCGCCCCCCTTGCCGCGCCGCGACGAAAGCCGGTAAGTTAGACTGACAGTCGGGCCATCACAGAAGAGGCCCGCCACCCCCTTGACCGGAACCGACATCATGACGCCTGATGACACCACATCACTGTCGCCCGACGCACCGACCTCTGCCGGTGATGCCTCTGCCGGTCATTCCCGCAGCACGCACCTGCAACCTTTCGCCAGCCGGCATCCCCATATGTCGGGCAGAACGTTCCTGATTGGCGCGCGGGCGCCCGTCAGGCTGATGATGGACTACGCATGACATTTCCAGTGCCCCGGATGTTCTCCGCCCGCCGGAGCGGGCCGGCCCCATTGTGTCTGCTGATGGCGGCGCTGTGTCTTCCCGCCCTGCCGGCGCAATCGACCAGCGCGCAATCCACCGGTGCCGGGTCGATCATCGTGCAATCGACAACCTCGACGCAGAATGCCGGGTTCTATGATCATGTCGTGCCGCATTTCACCACCGAGACAGGCATCGAGGTGCGGGTTGTGGCCGTCGGCACCGGACAGGCGCTGAAAAACGCCCGCAATTGCGATGGCGACATATTGATCGTTCACGCACGCGAGGCCGAGGATGCCTTCATCACCGCCGGTTATGGCGCCGCGCGACATGACCTTATGTATAATGACTTCATCATTGTCGGGCCGCAGGATGATCCGGCCGGCCTGCGCCGTGCCGGCGATGTCCGCGAGGCGATGCGCCGGATCGAACGCTCGCAGTCGCGTTTTGCCTCGCGCGGCGATGAAAGCGGCACCCACAAGAAGGAACGCGCGCTCTGGGCGACCATCGACCGGACGCCGGAGGCATTGCAGGGAAGCTGGTATCTGGAGACCGGCAACGGCATGGGCGCGACGTTGAATTTCGCCGTGCAGTCGAACAGCTACGCGCTGACCGACCGCGCCACCTGGCTCGCCTTTGGCAACAAATACCGGCACCGAATCCTGTTCGAGGGCGATCCGCGGCTGTTCAACCAGTATGGCATCATCACCCTTGACCGGACGCATTGCCCGCGGGCCCGCCATGATGCCGCCGAGGCTTTTGCCGGGTGGCTGCTATCGCCGGACGGTCAGCAACGCATCGCCAGCCTGACCCGCAAGGGCGAGCAGCTTTTCATCCCGAACGCCGGGCAGCAGACCGTACCCTGACCGGGACCGTCACCATATTTGCCTAATATTTAGGCACCTCGCCCGTTTTTTCGGCAGGATCATGAAAATCGACATCCCGGACTGGCCCGCGGCGGCGGCGGCCTTGCCGCACAATTTTCCGTAGGCGACTGTGCGCGGGCGAAATCGGGTACCCCGGCTGCCGGTCACATCCGCGCAACAGGTACCCGCGCACAATCCCGGCCGGACTGTTCCGGCCAGACTACACAGGAACCAAGCTATGAAGAAAATCGAAGCCATCATCAAGCCGTTCAAGCTCGATGAGGTGAAGGAAGCGCTTCACGAGGTCGGCATCCAGGGCATCACGGTCCTCGAGGCAAAGGGGTTCGGTCGCCAGAAAGGCCATACCGAACTCTATCGCGGCGCCGAATATGTGGTTGATTTCCTGCCGAAGGTGAAGATCGAGGTGGTTGTCGAGGAAGCGCTTGCCGAGCGCGTTGTCGACGCCATCCAGCAGGCGGCCCAGACCGGCCGCATCGGCGACGGCAAGATCTTCATCTCGACGATTGACGAAGCCATCCGGATCCGCACCGGGGAGCGTGGCGCCGACGCGGTCTGATCCGCATCACCCGCTCCCGATCCAGAGCCGGTGAGCCGGCTACACCACTCCCAAGACCATAAAGACCAATGGAAGGAACCCCCCATGTCTGACGCAAAAGCCATCATGGAAATGATCAAGGAAAACGACATCACCTATGTCGACCTCCGTTTCACCGACCCGCGCGGCAAGATGCAGCACGTGACCCAGCATATCGACACCATCGACGAGGACAGTCTCGCCGAGGGTTTCATGTTCGACGGCTCGTCGATCGCCGGCTGGAAGGCCATCAATGAATCCGACATGACGCTGATGCCGGACCTGTACCGCGCCTATGTCGACCCGTTCTTCGCGCAGCCGACGCTGGCACTGTTCTGCGACGTCATGGAGCCGAGCACCGGCGAGGCCTATGACCGCGACCCGCGCGGCACCGCCAAGGCGGCGCTTGCCTATATGGAATCCGCCGGCATCGGCGACACCGCCTTTTTCGGCCCGGAAGCCGAATTCTTCATCTTCGAGGATGTGAAGATCGACGTGTCGATGAACCGCGCCATGTATCAGGTCGATTCGACCGAGGGCCCGTACAACAGCGCCCGCGATTATGAGGAAGGCAACCTTGGCCACCGTCCGGGCGTCAAGGGCGGCTACTTCCCGGTCCCGCCGATCGATGGCGGCCAGGACATCCGCTCCGAGATGCTGTCGGTCATGGCCGATATGGGCGTGCCGGTCGAGAAGCACCACCACGAGGTGGCCCCCTCGCAGCACGAGCTTGGCATGAAATTCGGCACCCTGATCGAGACCGCCGATAATCTGCAGCTCTACAAATACTCGGTGCATCAGGTGGCGCATGCCTACGGGCTGTCGGCGACCTTCCTGCCAAAGCCGATCGCCGGCGACAACGGCTCGGGCATGCATGTCCACCAGTCGATCTGGAAGGAGGGCAACCCGCTCTTCGCCGGTAACGGCTATGCCGATCTGTCGGAAATGGCGCTGTTCTACATTGGCGGCATCATCAAGCACGCCAAGTCGCTGAACGCCTTCACCAACGCCTCGACGAACAGCTACAAGCGGCTGATCCCGGGCTATGAGGCGCCGGTCCTGCTGGCCTATTCGTCGCGCAACCGGTCGGCATCCTGCCGCATCCCGCATGTGGAATCACCGAAGGGCAAGCGCGTCGAGGTCCGCTTCCCGGACGCGACCGCGAACCCGTATCTGGCCTTCTCGGCGATGCTGATGGCCGGCCTTGACGGCATCCAGAACAAGATCCATCCGGGCGATGCCATGGACAAGGATCTGTATGATCTGCCGGCCGAGGAACTGGCCGAGATCCCGACCGTCTGCGGCTCGCTGCGCGAGGCGCTCGAGTCCCTCAGCGCCGATCGCGGCTTCCTGACCCAGGGCGGCGTGTTCAGCGACGACCAGATCGATGCCTATATCGAGCTGAAGATGGAAGAGGTCATCGCGCTGGAGCACACCCCGCATCCGGTCGAGTTCCAGATGTACTACTCGGCGTAACCGCCGCCGGAATGCCGCCAGGCGGCATCAGAAACACCAAACCCCCGGGCGAACGTTCGGGGGTTTTTCGCATATACAGCCAAAGACCTGGGTTCAGATTATCACTCAACTCCCCCTTGATGATCTTCATCAACCCGAAGTGGAAGTGCCCTGCTGACAATCAACGTTGCCGCCAGAGTCGGGACGACATAGACCATTTTGTCCGTAATGAACGCCACGAGTAAGCACGGCACAAGAATGATCAGAATTTGCGTAATCGTCTTTGCCCAGTTCTTCCCATCTTTCATATCTCGTGTTTCTTGCACCGCACCTTACCTCAATCTGCCATCCAGTTATCACGTCTCAACGAGCCAGTATGATTGAGGACCAACAATAGCGTTCCCCGGTAAATTTCCCGTTAACCCACTCCCCTTTGTGACAATTCTGTAACGTCCATATCTTGCGGTTTGGCTTGGATGCCGCCGCAGGATACGGTAGATATACGCATCCCCTGTGGCTGACCCCCGGTGGATGGTCCCCGGGATCGTCGGCGGCGCCGCCCTCGAGACCGCATTCGTGAAAGATTTGTGACGGAAGATATCTGACAGATGGCCGATCTTTTTGGCAGCGCGGCATCCGCCGACGGCTATGACGCCGCGAATATCGAGGTTCTGGAAGGGCTGGAGCCGGTCCGGCACCGGCCCGGCATGTATATCGGCGGCACCGACGAGCGGGCGCTGCACCATCTGGCGGCCGAGATCCTGGACAATTCGATGGATGAGGCGGTGGCCGGCCATGCCAGCTGGATCGATGTCCATCTGGAAGCGCGCGACCGGCTGACGATCCGCGATAATGGCCGCGGCATGCCGGTTGGCGAGCATCCGAAATTCCCCGGCAAGTCGGCGGTCGAGGTGATCCTGACAACGCTGCATGCCGGCGGCAAGTTCTCCGGCAAGGCCTATGCCACCTCGGGCGGGCTGCACGGGGTCGGCGCGTCGGTGGTGAACGCGCTGTCATCCGACCTGCATGTCGAGATCGCGCGCGACAAGAAACTGTACCAGCAGCGTTTCTCACGCGGCGTGCCGGCCGGGCCGCTGGCCGAGACAGGCGCGGCGCCGAACCGGCGCGGCACCGCCGTCAGCTTCACCCCCGATCCGGAGATTTTCGGCGAAAAACCGTTTTTCCGGCCGGCCACCCTCTATCGCATGGCGCGCTCGAAGGCCTATCTGTTCGCCGGTGTCGAGATCCGCTGGCGCTGCGATCCGGCGTTGCTGGCGAATGACGATCCGGTGCCGGCCGAGGCCACCCTGCATTATCCCGGCGGGCTGGCCGATTTCCTGACCGACGCCACCAGTGACACAGCGCTGCTGATCTCCACCCCCTTCGCCGCGCAGGTCGAACTTGACGGCCAGAAATTCGAATGGGCCATCACCTGGCT
>RFZL01000052.1 GCA_009920665.1 Alphaproteobacteria bacterium
GATGAGGATATCAGGGCGGCGATGGACGCCTGACGCGGAGGTGCGCGGCCAAATGGACGGGGAGCTTGCCGGCATAAGGTGGGAAACGACTGACAGGACGCTTGTCCTGACCATCGACCGCCAGGATCGCCGCAACGCGCTCGACCCGGACGCCCATCACCAGCTTGCCAGCCTGTTCGACAGTTTTGCTGAAAGTGACGCGCATCTCGTTGCCATCGTGACCGGGGCCGGTGACCGCGCCTTCTGTGCCGGTTCCGACCTGACAGTGGCGGCCGCGCTTGACCGTGCCAACCTGCCCGAAACCGGATTTGCCGGTCTGGCCGAACGGTTTGACCTGACCAAGCCGGTGATCGCCGCGGTGAATGGCGATGCTATCGGTGGCGGGATGGAGATCGTGCTTGCCTGCGATCTCTGCGTGGCTGTGCCGTCGGCAAGATTTGCCCTGCCGGAACCGCGGGTGGGGCTGGCGGCAAGCGGCGGGCTGCACCGGCTGGTCCGGCAGCTACCGCACAAATGGGCCATGGAATTCGCGTTGACAGGCCGCATCTTCACCGCTGACGAGGCCGCCGCGATGGGGGTCGTCAACCGCATCGTGCCGGCAGGTGACAGGTCCGGCGCCGCGCTCGCGGCGGCGATTGAGATGGCGGCAATGATCTGTGAGGGGGCGCCGTTGGCGGTGCGGGCCACAAAGGAAATGATGATGGCCGGCCTTGATCTGCCGGAGCTTCGGGCAGCCTACGCAGCCCGATATCCGACCTTTGAGGCCATGCTGGAAAGTCATGATGCCGCCGAGGGGCGCGCCGCGTTCCTGCAGAAACGAAAGCCGCGATGGCAGGGCAGCTGATGACAGCCTGACAGCAGGCAAGGGAAAGGGTGGTAACGCGATGACTGACCGGTCGGATACGTTGAGAACATCTATCGCAACCGTTTCGATCGCCGGTGACTTTCGTGAGAAGCTGGCGGCGATTTCGCGGGCCGGTTACACCGGCATCGAGATCTTCGAGCAGGATTTCATCGCCTTTGACGGCGCGCCGGTCGATGTTGGCTGGCTGGTCGCTGATTATGGTCTCGAGATCATGCTGTTCCAGCCCTTCCGCGATTTCGAGGGGCTGCCGGAACCCTATCGCAGCCGCGCCTTCGATCGGGCCGAGCGCAAGTTCGACCTGATGAACAGCATGGGATGTGACCTTGTTCTTGTCTGTTCCAATATCGCGGCGGCGGCGCTTGGTGGCATCGACCGGGCAGCCGATGATTTTGCCGAGCTTGGCGAGCGGGCCGGCAAGCGCGGCATCAGGGTTGGCTTCGAGGCATTGGCCTGGGGGCGACACATCAATGACCACCGTGATGCCTGGGAGGTGGTGCGGCGCGCCGACCACAGTCATGTCGGGCTGATCCTTGACAGTTTCCACACACTCAGCCGCGACATCGACCCGCAGACCATCCGCTCTATCCCCGGTGACAAGATCTTCTTTGTCCAGCTTGCCGATGCGCCGAAGATCGATATGGATCTGTTCTACTGGTCGCGCCATTTCCGGAATATGCCCGGCGAGGGTGATCTGCCGGTGGTCGATTTCATGCGCGCTGTTGCCGCCACCGGATATGACGGTCCGCTGTCCCTGGAAATCTTCAATGACCAGTTCCGCGGTGGCAGCCCGGTCGAGATCGCCCGTGACGGCCATCGTTCGCTCATGGGGTTGATGGATGATGTGCGGCGCAGCGAGCCCGACATCCGCCTGCCGGCACCCGACATGCCGCCGCGCGCGCAATGCGGCGGTGTCGAATTTGTCGAATTCACCACAAGCGAGGAAGAGGCCGCCGAGCTTGCTGGCTTCCTGTCGGTGATGGGCTTCACCCATGCCGGCACCCATGTCTCAAAACAGGTGGCGCAGTGGCGGCAGAACGACATCAATATCCTGATCAATACCGAGGAGTCAGGATTCGCCCATTCCGCCTATCAGACGCATGGCACCTCGGTCTGCGACATTGCGCTGCGTGTCGACGATGCGGCGCAGACCATCGAGCGGGCGCGGATGCTTGGCGCCGAGACAGTGACAACGCCGGCCGGTGAGGGCGAGCTGTCGATCCCGGCGATCCGCGGCGTCGGCGGCGGCATGGTCCGCTTTATCGATGCCGGCAGTGATCTTGCGAGATTGTGGGAGATCGACTTTGTGCCGGTTGCCGGGGCCGGGGATGTCTCCGGTGTCGGGCTGCGGCGGGTGGACCATCTCGCACAGACGATGAAATACGAGGAAATGCTGACATGGACGCTGTTCTACACTTCCATCCTCGACACCGGAAAGGTGCCGATGGTGGACGTTGTCGATCCGGGCGGGCTGGTGCGAAGCCGCGCCATCCAGAATGACAGTGGCGAGCTGCGGGTAACACTGAACGGTGCCGAGAACCAGAACACGCTGGCCGGCCATTTCATCGACCGGACCTTCGGTGCGGCCGTGCAGCATATTGCCTTTGCCTGCGATGATATCTTCGCGACAGCCGAGGCACTTGCCGCGCGTGGTTTCGAGGCGCTCGCCATGTCGGCAAACTATTATGATGATCTTGGCGCGCGTTTCGGACTCGACGAGGCGTTTCTGTCGCGCCTCCAGACCTTCAGCATCCTTTATGACGAGGATGCGCAGGGGCGCTTTTTCCAGTTCTATAGCCGCCGGCGCAGCAGCGAGATCTTCTTTGAAATTGTCCAACGGCTGGACGGTTATGATGGCTATGGCGCCGCCAATGCCCCGTTCCGGATCAGCGCCCAGAAGCGTGACCTGAACGGCTCGCCCTTCACCGCTGCGACCGGCAATTGATGTCGGGGCCAGATGGCTAGCCGGGTTTTTCCGTGAATTCGCGGTAGGGCTTTGCTGTCGCGGGAAGCTCGCGCCTTATGAAATAATCCTCGTTCCTGAGCTGCCGCCGCAATGCCGGCCACATCTCGGCAAACCCCGCGGCAATGGATGGCGACGGGGCTGGCAAATCATGCCTGATCAGCCGGTGCAGCGCTGGCAGCGCATGAAATGGCACCTTCGGAAACATGTGATGCTCGACATGGTAATTCATGTTCCAGTAGATGAAGCGCGAGATCGGATTCATATGGACGGTGCGTGAGTTCAGCCGGTGGTCGACGACATTGTCGGCCAGGCCACCATGCTGCAGCATGCCGGTCATGACATGGTGCCAGGCACCGTAGAGGCGCGGTGTGCCGACAAGCAGGACCGGCACCCAGCTGCCAAGCGCGATGGCACCGGCGATCGTGCCGGCATAGATCAGCACCCAGATTCGCGCGATGCGAATGACCTTGGGGTGGTCGACCTCGGGGATGAAACTGGCCTCCTGCCGGTCCAGCCTGCCGCTGGCGTTGAGGCACATGCGCCGGATGCCTGCCGGAACGTCAATCAGACCGAGAAAGTTCACAATCCATTTCAAAAAGACCGGGGGGCGCATCAGCTGGATTTCAGGGTCGCGGCCGACGATGATCGTATCGGTGTGATGGCGGGCATGGCTCCAGCGCCAGCTATAGGGGTTCCGGATCATGCAGAAACAGGCGATCTGATAGACAGCATCATTCATCCAGCGCGAATTGAAGGCTGTCTTATGTCCGCATTCGTGCCAGCGCGAATCCATCGCCGAGCCATAGAGAACGCCATAGGCAAGGAAGGCCGGCACCGAAAGCCAGGATGGAAACAGCAACGCGCCGGCCGTGCCAAGCGCCGCCATGGCGGCGAACAGGATGATGGTGTCGCGGATGGCCGGGCCGTCACGGCGTTGCATCAGTTCGGCAAGCTGCTTGCGCGGAATCTCGGTCTGGTACCAGCGCGCACCGGCAAGCCCGCTCGCCATGGCCTGCTCGCCATCGCGGCCAAGAAGTGAATATTCGCGTGTACCGTCCGCCATCGCCGTCAACACCCGTCTGTCCCGCACATTCACACGGAAAACTCTAATGCTGACCGGCCGGCAAGTTCAAGCGACGCCTTGGTCGCACCCGGCGGTCAGCAGGATTTTGATCAAACCCGGACTTCAGGCCTTGCTGTCATAGACCAGCGTCGGCAGCGGCGGCGGCGGGGCGTCCATGTCGAAGCCGTGGATCTCGGCGACAACCGCCGACATTTCCGGCGGCATGTTCTGCATGATATGCGCCCATCCTGCCGCCGGATCGTCACCCTCGAAGGTCAGGATGACAAAATCGCCATTCGGTGTTTCCTGAAGGAAGGTTCGCTCATGGACACCGGCCTCCTCACGGAGCGAATCGGCCTCGGCCTTGTTGGTCACGGTGAAATTCTCGATGATTTCCTTCTGCCACTTCTCCTTCTTGCCGGGAAGGATCGGAATGGCCATTGCCAGCATCGCCATGGCTGGTCTCCCTTTTCACGTTGATCGAAGCCTATGCGTAGCACGGATTGATTGCAGATTCCTGACATATGGTATCGCGCGGGTGCGGTCAGGGACTGCCCGATTAATCAGAGGCGTCATCATCAAGAAAGTGTCTGACAGCTGACAATACCCGCCGCCGGTCGACTTTCTGCACAGCTTTCACAGTGGCAAGCTTGTCATCGGTGCTTCGATCACCACCGGCAAGCAGGCTCTTCAGGGCCGCTTCGGGTCCCGAGCGGGCGCGCTGCTCACGCTTCAGCCTCGCCAGCCGCTGCGGTGCGTCTTCATCGGTCATTGCGATCCTCCACAGATGGAAATTTGGGTTGTGCCACGGCGATGATAGAGCTCGGCGACGCTTTCCGGCAAACCCGTTTGTGCCATTTTGACAGAAAGTTCATGCTGCGTTTTTTGCATCACCACTGCGCAATCTTGGCATTTTCCCACAACGCAGAACCGGCGTATCACTAACCCAGAATTTTGGTGTTCCTCCCCCAAAATTCCCTCAGATGACAGGCTTGAACAGCCGGTATTTGACCGGAAAATCGACTGATCATCAGGGCGGGTACATGAAGTCCCCAACATGTGCCCGCCCTTCCTTTTCATAAAATCTCGCGGAATCCTGAAAAGTCTTTTGCCGAAGCCCGACTGGACGTGTCGGTGCAGGTGCGACAACCTGTCAATATGGAGTTGGCCACCAGCCTCCGACAACAAAAGGCAGGTTATCATGGATGATAAGATTTTTGCTTCGGCCTATGAGGCCATCCCGTCAGTCAACATCTTCGACCGCGACCTCGACCTGTCTCGGCCAACCAACGCGATCAGCCGGAGTGTGTCGCGCCGGCGGCGTCGTGCAGGCCGTTGGCTGATCCTCATGCCGCTTCTGGTGCTTGCCGGCTTCCTCTTGCTGGGCTGTCAGGGCGGCGGCTACTGACCGTCGGCAACGCCGCCGTAAATGGCCGCTGGAAATGATCTGCGCAGATGGTTTATGCTTTCGCCATGGACAAGTATCGCGGTTTCATCAATATCATTCTATGGGTTGTGGCGGCGGCCTTTGCGGCCTTTCGTGTCGGAACGTCGGATGTCTTCATTCTCGGGGCCATCGAGGGCCTGATGGGTCTCATTGCCGCTTTTGTGGCGCACAAGACGCTCGACCTGCTGTTTCCGCCGAAGCAGACCTCCGCCGATGAATGACGAGCCGCTGATGGCGTGTGACGATGAAGGCGGTGGCCGTCATGACCAGAATTGAACCGTCGAAGACAATTGAATCCCTGAAAACAATTGAGTCCCTGAAGACAGAGGTGATCGAACGGTTTGGCACGCCCTGCGCTGTGGTCGATCTGGATGTTGTTGACCGCAATATCGCGCATGTCCAGACATTGTGCGACGCGGCCAGCCTTGCCAACAGGCCGCATATCAAGACGCATAAATCACCGTTTCTGGCGCGACGTCAGCTGGATGCCGGGGCCATCGGAATCACCTGTCAGAAACTCGGTGAGGCCGAGGTGATGTTTGATGCCGGGATCGAGGATATCCTGATCGCCACCAATATCATCGGGGCCGCGCGGTCAGGCAGGCTGGCGGCTTTGCAACGGCGTGTCGGACTGAAACTCTGCGCCGACAACCCGGTATCGCTTGTCGCCTATGCCGCGGCCGGGCGTGAGGCGGAACGGGCGATCCGGGTTCTGATCGAATGTGACACTGGCCAGAAACGTGCCGGGGTCGAGACTCCCGCCGAGGCGGTGGCGCTGGCAAGGATCGTGCGGGACGATCCGGCGCTGGATTTTGGCGGCCTGATGTTCTATCCGCCGCTTGACGGGTGGGCGGCGACACAGGCCTTTCTTGATGCCGCGCGCAAGGGCCTTGGCGATCTCGGCCTTGAGCCGGAGATCGTTTCGACCGGCGGCACGCCCAACCTGGTCAATATGGATCATCTCGACGGGGCCACCGAACACCGGGCCGGCACCTGTATCTTCAATGACAGGATGATGATGGCGGCCGGCATGGCCGGGATCGAGGATTGTGCCCTGAAAATCTTCACCAGTGTGGTCAGCCGGGCTGGCGAGACCCGTGGTATTCTTGACGCCGGGTCAAAGACCTTCACCTCGGACAAGGGCGGCCTGGACGGGCATGGCCTGATTCTCGAACATCCCGAGGCCCGCATCCACAAGATGGCCGAGGAGCACGGATTCCTCGATCTGTCGGCCTGTGATGAAATGCCGGTTGTCGGTGACATCCTGCGGGTGATCCCGAACCATGTCTGCGTCGCGGTGAATATGGTCGACCAGCTTGTCGCGGTTCGTGGCAACGACATCGTCGATGTTCTGCCGGTCGCGGCGCGTGGACGGCTTGTCTGACGCAGAGGCGGAAAGGACTTCATGCCATGTCATCCATCAGGCTTCTGGCCATAGGTGAGGTGATGGCCGAGATCAGATCGCAGGATGACGGTTTTGCGGTCGGCTTTGCCGGTGATACCTACAATACAGCCATCTATGCGGCGCGCCAGCTTGGCGCGCCGGGGCAGGTTGGCTATGTCACCCGCTTAGGCGACGAGCCGCTGTCACAGGCACTTCTCGCCCATGCCTTGGCCGAGGGGCTGGATGTCAGCCATATCGCGCGCGATCCGCAGCGCAATATCGGCATCTATGCCGTTGTCACCGACGATGATGGCGAGCGCAGTTTTTCCTACTGGCGGGCGGATTCGGCGGCGCGCCGGCTCTTCGCGGCCGGGCAAGCGGCGCCGGTGCTGCCGGCGGCCGAGATCGTCTATCTGTCCGGCATCACGCTGGCCATACTGGCGCCGGCGGGGCGCGTGCGACTGCTCGAAATGCTTGCCGATCTGCGTGCTGGCGGCGCTACCAAAGTGGCGTTTGATTCGAATTACCGGCCGGCGCTGTGGGAGGATCGGGCCACGGCACGCAAGACAATGGAGCAGATCTGGCAGTTGACGGATATTGCCCTGCCCTCGATCGATGACGAGATGGCACTGTATGGAGATGACAGTGAAGAGGCGGTGGTTGCCAGGTTCGCCGCGCGCGACTGGGACGGCATCGCCATCAAGCGGGGGTCGCGCGGTCCCCTGTCGCCACGGCTGGCGGCGGATGATCGGCCCGATTTCCCGGCAGCCATGAAGGTCGTCGACACCACCGCCGCCGGCGACAGTTTCAATGGCGGCTATCTTGCGGCCTTTCTCGCCGGTGCCGGCGAGGCAGAGCGGATGGCGGCGGGGCATCGTCTTGCGGCCGAGGTTGTCGCTGTCCCGGGGGCGATCATTCCGCGCGCCAGCTAACAGAGCCGAGGCCGGCGTATTCGGCACCCCGTATTCCGCACTACGTATTCCGCACTCTAGGGCGTTGCCATTCTGCTTGAAATTGCCGCCACATTGGGACAACAATTTGTCCAAGAATGTGGAAACAATCGATCCGGCGCTGCCGGCGTTCCGCTGACGGGCAGGGGGTGTCTACTGGACCCGCCCGACGTCGCCTGCCGACGTAAGAAATCCCTCGAATGATGACCTTGAAATCGTTCCGCGTGATGGCGAAACCCGCCATGGCGTGGACAGGAGGAGACAGATGAAAGCAGGGGTAATTGGATTGGGAGATATGGGGTCGGGTTTGGCCAAGAACCTGATCGCCAACGGGTTCGAGACAAGCGGCTTCGACCTGAGCGAGGCGCGCATGGCGCAGTTTGCCGAAATGGGAGGTGTTGTTCAATCTGCCGTTGGCGATGTCGGGCGCCATGCCGATATCGTCTATGTGATGGTGATGAATGGCAGCCAGGCCAGGGATGTGATTCTTGGCGAGGATGGCCTTGCCGCGAGTATGGCTGAGGGCGGGATCATTCTGCTGACCGCCACCATCAAGCCTTCCGAGGCGCGCGCCATCGATGACGGGCTTGCCGGCACCGGCATCCGCATGATCGACAGCCCGGTATCGGGCGGATTCCCTGGCGCACAGGGCGGCACGCTGACCATGATGGCGGCTGCCCCGGATGATCTTCTGGAAGCTGCCCGCCCGGCGATGGAAGCGGTATCCGCCACCATCCATCATGTTGGCCAGAACGCCGGCGACGGGCAGGTGATGAAAGCCTGTCTGCAGTCGATCATCGGCTCGATATTCAGCGCCACCTTCGAGGCCGCCGCGCTGGCGGCAAAGGCCGGGGTGTCCGGCCAGGCGCTCTATAATGTGGTGTCCAGCTCCGGTGCCGGGTGTGGCATCACCTCGGGCGCGCTGGAGAATATCATCGACCGCAAATTCGAGGGCACCGGCTCCGGGATCGGCACCATGCACAAGGATCTGACGATCTCGCTTGCCATGGCCGAGGAGCTTGGCGTGCCCCTGTTCACCGCCGCCACGGCGATGCAGATCTTCCATCAGGGCAAGACGAAATACCCGCATGGTGACAACTGGATCTGTACGCGCGTTATCGAGGACATCATCGGTGCCGAGCTGCACCGCTAGAGGAGAATGAAACCATGAAACTTGGTGTGATCTGTGATGGTATCAGCCGCGATCTGGCGCATACCGTCGATGTGATGGATGAATTCGGACTGGAATATGCCGAACTGCAATTTGTCGGTGAAAAGGAGGTTGGCGACCATGATGCCGGCGAGATCCGCGAGATCGACGCGCTGCTGCGCGACCGGGGCAAGCCTGTTTCCTGCCTCAGCCGGCATATTTTCGCCGGCATGACGGTGGCCAACAAGCCGGGGGATGAGCTTCATACGAAACATATGGACGCGCTGAAGCGGGTGATCGACATGGCGCATATTGTCGGCTCGCCGCTGGTGCGGATCATGACACCGAAAAAGGAACAGATCCTGTTTGGCCGCAATGGTGCCGAGAAATGGAATGTGGCGAAGGGCGCGTGGGATGCGATGTTGCCGCTGATCGCTCCGGCCGTCGATGTGGCGCGCGATGCCGGCGTGACGCTGGTTGTCGAGACCGGCAACGGCACCATGGTCAATTCCAACTATACCGGCCGCAAGATGATCGACGATCTCGATGCCAGGGATGCGCTGAAGGTTCTCTGGGATCCGGCGAATAATTGCTGGTGTCATGAAACCGCCTATCCCGACGGCTATGAAGAGGTGCGCGGCGGCTATCTTGGCCATGTACATATCAAGGATGTGCAGGTTGATACGCCACGCGCCACACTGGAGGTGCGGCCGATGGGCGAGGGCCAGCTTGCCGACCAGTTCGCGCCGATGGCTGCGGCGATGCGCGATGACGGCTATGACGGTGTGGTCAGCTTTGAATCGGTCTATCACCCCGGTGATGGCGATTTCGAGGCCGGGTTCCGGATCAATATCGACCGCTTCAAGGCCATCTACGCCTAGCGGACCGTCATCCGAGGGTCCGGCGGCTATCTGCCGCCATAGACATGGCGCATTGACGCCATGCAGGTTGTGGCGGCGGTGCTGACCTGCGGTGCGCCATGGCCTGGCCTGAACAGGCTGGATCCCAGGCCGAACCCATAGACGCCGGCGTCGGCATAGGCGGCAAAATCATCCGCGCCGACGCCGCCGACAGCGTAAAGTCTGATGCCGTCAGGCAGCACCGCCCGCATGGCGTTGATGCCGGCCGGGCCGAGAAGACTTGCCGGAAATATCTTCAGATCGCGCGCGCCGGCATCAATGGCGGCAAGCGCCTCGGTCGGTGTTATCACCCCCGGCATCATCGTCAGCCCCAGATCCAGCGCCCGGGAGATCACCGCCCGGTCCATGTTCGGGGCAACAATCAGATTGCCGCCATGATCACGCACCCGGTCAACATCATCGGGGCTGAGGACGGTGCCGGCCCCGATCAGCCGTGCCGGGCCGGTATGACGGGCGGCACGTGCGGCGGCAAGCCTGATCGACACAAAGGGTGTCGGCGAATTGAGGGGAATCTCGATGGCGTCGAAGCCGGCCTCGATCAGCTCTTCGACAACCGCCTCGATTTCCGCCGGGGTGATCCCGCGCAGAATGGCGACAAGGCGTCTGTCGCGGTCACGTTCGGTCATTCTGTGGTGCCTCCTTGGGGGCGTTGAGGGATGCGTTCGGGCCAGAGAATTGACGCGATGTCGAACAGCCCGGTCCGCACCGCCAGTTCGGCATCCACCATATCGAAGCCGATTCCAAGGCCGGTCAGCGCCTTTGCATAATGCGCCGCCATCTTGCCGGTAGCCGCCAGATGAAGCGGCTTGCCATCACTGTGAAGGCAGCTGGCAATCTCGGCCCCGATCATCAGTCCGGACAGTCTGGAGGCTCCGTGTGGCACCGCATCGCCAAACAGCAGCGGGCCGGCACGAAGCCCGAACAGCCCGGCAAGCGCCCGTGACGGGTCCGCATGCGCCTCGCCGACAGCAGTGATGAAATCATCATCCGACCACCCGCCGGACATCACTGTATGGCGCAGGATCGAACGGTCACCAAGCAACGCGAACATCTCGCCTGTCATCATGGTGCGAAAGCCATCCAGCCTGCCCCCAGCGATATCGGCCCATTTCGAATGTGTTCCCGGAAGACAGACAGTGCCATCCTGCACCCCGTTGCAGACCAGCCCGTGAAGGATGGTCTCCTCGCCCCGCATGACATCCGGACGGGCGCTGTCACGCTGCGCGATTCCGGGAAGGATGCGGATATCACGCGTCTGCCCGACATGTGCCTGCCCGACATGTGCCTGCCCGGCAATTGTGATCGCGCCATCGGCCAGCGCCGCGAAATCGGTCGGAGCCTCGATATAGGGCGCCTCCTGCCAGCCCTGCGCCGCCCCGGCCATGCCGCAGATCAGCACCGGTGTCTCATCCGGTACGCCCATCACCGACAGGTGGCGCTGCAGTTCGGGCGCATACTGGTCGCGTGACAGCGTGCCCATGCCGCTGTCCGACCGCCGTTCGTCCAGAAGGTTCCCCTGCCGGTCGAGCGCCCACGCGCGCAGCGAAGTGGTGCCCCAGTCGGCAAGCACTATATCGGCAGTGGCACCCGCTGCGGTCATCTTCGGTATCAGGCGGGATCCCGCCCGACTTCCTGGCGCTGCTGGCCAAGCCCGTCGATGGTCAGTTCCATCACGTCACCTTCCTGAAGGAAGACAGGCTCGGGCTTGATGCCGAGGCCAACACCGGGCGGTGTGCCGGTGGAAATGACATCGCCCGGATGGAGTGTCATCAGTTCCGACAGGTGCGAGATGCATTCGGCGACGGTGAAGATCATCGTCGAGGTGTTGCCGGTCTGCCGGCGAACCCCGTTGACGTCGAGTGCCATATCCAGATTTTGCGGGTCCGGCACCTCGTCGGCGGTGACAAGCCAGGGGCCGATCGGCCCGAAGGTGTCGCAGGACTTGCCCTTGGTCCACTGGCCGGTGAGCTTGCTCTGGAAATGCCGCTCCGATACGTCGTTCGAGATGAAATAGCCTGCGACATGGTCCAGCGCATTCTCGACCGAAACATATTTGCAGGCGGTGCCGATGACGACACCAAGCTCGATCTCCCAGTCGCTGTGCTGTGAGTGCCGCGGCATCATCACCCGGTCATTCGGCCCGACAACAGCTGACGTGGCCTTCATGAACAGGATTGGATGCTCGGGGATGGCGGCGCCGGTTTCCGCGGCATGGTCGGAATAGTTCAATCCGATGCACAGGAACTTGCCGATTCCACCAACACAAGGACCGACCCTGACGCCGTCATCGACCGCCGGAAGCGATGCCGGGTCGAGACCGCGCAACCGGTCCAGCGTGGCGTTGTCGAGGGCGGCGCCGGTGATGTCGCCAATATGGGCGGACAGGTCACGGATCGTACCGTTCGCATCAACAAGGCCGGGCTTTTCCTGGCCGGCATCACCATAACGTATCAGTTTCATCAGAGATCTCCGGTTGCGTTCATCTGCACATTCGCGTGCGGGGAATTGTCAGTGATTGTCGCGTGGCAGGCCGCGGGTGCGAACAATGGATTTGTAGTCGGTTGCGCCGTCCAGCACCATCCCCTCGGCGAAGGGGCGCACTTTTTCGCGGAAGATCTGCTGCCAGGGCGACTGGCTTTCCGGGCTCGGGAAACCGCCGCCATCGGCAAGCGTGGCGGCGCGGCTCGCCAGTTCTTCCTTCGGTACCAGCATGTTGACGGTGCAGCGGTTCAGATCGACACGCACCCGGTCACCGGTCCTGATCAGCGCCAGCCCGCCGCCATCCGCCGCCTCCGGCGAGGCGTTCAGGATCGAGGGTGATCCCGAGGTGCCTGACTGCCGGCCATCGCCAATGCAGGGCAGCTCGTCGATGCCCTGTTTGATCAGATAGGCAGGCGGGCGCATATTGACCACCTCGGCACCGCCGGGATAGCCGATGGGACCGGCGCCGCGCATCACCAGGATCGCGGTGCCGTCCATGGCGAGCGATTCATCATCGATCCGCGCGTGAAAATCGACAGGACCGTCAAAGACATAGGCGGTGCCCTCGAAGGCGTTCGGGTCGTCCGGGTTGGACAGGAACCTCTCGGCAAAGGACGGGCTGATGACACTTGTCTTCATGATCGCGCTGTCGAACAGGTTGCCGTGAAGATTGATGAATCCGGCCTGCGGCTTCATCGGTGCCTCGACCGGCCAGATGACGTCCGGATTGGTGATCGCCCTGTCGCGGCAATTATCGCCGATGGTGCAGCCATTCGCGGTGACCGCTTGCGGATGTGGCAACAGGTCATGACGCATCAGCTCGCCGATGACAGCCGGCACGCCGCCGGCGCGGTGGTAATCCTCGCCAAGATATTCGCCGGCCGGTTGCAGGTTGACAAGCAACGGTATCTCGTGGCCATGCGCCTGCCAGTCATCATTCGTCAGCTCGATCCCCAGATGTCGCGCCACCGCATTCAGATGGATCGGCGCGTTGGTCGACCCGCCAATCGCCGAATTCAGCACGATGGCATTCTCGAAGGCGGCACGGGTCATGATATCCGACGGTTTCAGATCATCCCACACCATGTCGACGATGCGATTGCCGGTATGATAGGCGATCTGCCCGCGCTCGCGATAGGGGGCTGGAATCGCCGCCGCGCCCGGCAGCTGCATGCCAAGCCCCTCGGCAAGGGAATTCATCGTTGTCGCCGTTCCCATCGTGTTGCAATAGCCGGTTGATGGGGTGGAGGATGTGACAAGATCAAGGAAACCGTCATCATCGATCTCGCCGGCGGCGATCATCTGGCGCGCCTTCCAGATGATGGTGCCGGACCCCGTCCGCTCGCCATCATGCCAGCCATTCAGCATCGGCCCGACGGACAGCGCGATGGCTGGAATATCGACTGTCGCCGCCGCCATCAGCAGCGCCGGTGTGGTCTTGTCACAGCCGATCATCAGCACGACACCGTCGATCGGATAGCCATACAGCGTCTCGACAAGGCTCAGATAGGCAAGGTTCCGGTCCAGCATCGCGGTTGGCCGCTTGCCGGTTTCCTGGATGGGATGCACCGGTATTTCCATCGGCAGGCCGCCGCCGGCGATGATGCCGTCGCGGACACGTTTCGCCAGTTCCAGATGATGCCGGTTGCAGGGCGACAGGTCCGACCCTGTCTGGGCAATGGCGATAATCGGCCGGCCATCGCGAAGTTCTTCGCGTGTCAGGCCGTAATTCAGATAGCGCTCGGTATAGAGTGCTGTCATCTCGGCATCATCCGGGTTGTTGAACCATTGCCGTGAACGAAGCTGTGCCGGTTTGATCTTGCGGTCTGTCATGCCTGCCACCCTGTTGTGCTGGTTGTTATCATGTTGGCCTCAATCGGGCCGGTCTCACCTGTCAGCTTGTCCAGCCGCCATCGATATTGATTGCCTGGCCGGTCACGAAGCCGCTCTCGTCGGAGGCCAGATAGACGGCCAGCGCGGCGATTTCCGCAGCTGTGCCGAAGCGCCCCATCGGCTGGCGCGCGATGAAGGCCGTTCGTGCCTTGTCATAATCGCCGGTGTCGCTGAGCCGGTCCTCCAGCGACGGACTCTCGACCGTTCCGGGGCAGATGGCATTGCAGCGAAGGCCGGAGGTGACAAAATCGCTGGCAATCGATTTCGTCAATCCGATTACCGCCGCCTTGCTGGCGCCATAGACGAAACGATTCGGCGCCCCGATCACCGACGAGGCGACCGAGGACATATTGACGATCGACCCGCCGCCACGCTCGATCATGCCGGGAATGACAGCGCGAGAGGTCCGGAACATCGACCGCACATTCAGCTCGAAGGCGAAATTCCATTCATCCTCGGTGGCGTCAAGGATCGTGCCGTGATGAACGAACCCGGCGCAGTTGAACAGAATGTCGGGCGTGGCGCGCGTGACCCCCTCGACAATCGATGCCTCATCCATGACGTCGAGCGTGAAGGTGGTGACGCCGTCGGTGCCGTCGAGTGTTGCCAGCGTATCGGCATTGATGTCGGTTGCGAACACATGCGCCCCCTCTGCCGCCATCGCCAGCGCGGTGGCGCGGCCAATTCCCTGTCCTGCCGCCGTGATCAGCGCGGCCTTGCCGGCAAGCCTGCCCCGTTCAGTCATGAAAACCTCGGCTCTGTCGGTTTGTCCCCCGGCCGTCTTCGTCTTGCGGCCCCTGCTTCCTGCCATAGATAGCACAACGATGCCCTGCGGACATATCTTTGGCCATGCATGGCCCATTAATTCAAGGGTTTCCAGCTTGACAAGGCATCGCCGCCATTCTTTTACTTTAACAAGAAGCGGCCGTGACGCCGCCGGGCTGCTGCGGCTTGATACCCCGGATCAGCTTGATACCCCGGATCAGCTTGATACGACGGATCCCGGCTGATCAGAGGCCATGCATGACCGGATTGTCCTGTCTGGCGATGCCATGCCGAGCGAATCAGTTTACGAGAGAGCCCCCAGACATGTCCGAGGCCATCCGATTAGATCCAGCCGACAATGTGGTGACCGCTACCCGGACCCTGGAAGCCGGCACGCCGGTCGAGGGTGTGGTTGCGCGGGCCATCATCCCGCGCAACCACAAGATGGCATCGCGGCCGATCAATGCTGGCGAGGCGGTTCGCAAATATGCGCAGGTGATCGGCTATGCCAGCGAGGACATTCCGGCAGGCGCGCATGTGCATGTGCAGAATGTCGAATTCCGCGCCACCGAGGCGAATTATGAATTCGTCACCGACCTGCGCCCGGTCGTGCCTGTCGAGACGGCGGCACAGGACAGTTTCATGGGTTTTCGGCGCGCTGATGGCCGTGTCGGCACGCGCAACTATATCGGCATTCTGACATCGGTGAACTGCTCGGCCACGGCGGCGCGCATGATCGCCTCGGCCTTCGGGCCCGAAGAGATGGCCAAATACCCCAACGTCGACGGGGTGGTGGCGTTCGTCCATGGCACCGGCTGTGGCATGGCGGGGTCAGGTGAGGGTTTCGAGGCGCTGCAAAGGGTGATGTGGGGCTACGCCCGGAACCCGAATCATGGCGGGGTGTTGATGGTCGGGCTAGGATGCGAGATTAACCAGATCGACTGGCTTCTCGAGGCCTATGGCCTGAAGCAGGGGCCGCTTTTCAAGACGATGAACATTCAGGATTCGATGGGGCTTGCGAAGACGGTCGAGGCCGGGATCGCGATGGTGCGCGAGATGCTGCCCGAGGTGAACAGGGCAAGCCGCGCGCCATGCCCGGCGTCGGAGCTGATGGTGGCGCTGCAATGCGGCGGGTCGGACGCGCTGTCGGGTGTAACCGCCAATCCGGCGCTCGGCTATGCCTGCGATCTGCTGGTCGCGCAGGGCGGCACCGGGGTGCTTGCCGAAACGCCGGAAATCTATGGCGCCGAACATCTGTTGACGCGCCGCGCCGTTGATGAGTCCACCGGACAGCGTCTTGTCGACCTCATCGAGTGGTGGCAGGACTATACCGAGCGCAACCGTGGTTCGATGGACAATAATCCCAGCCCCGGCAACAAGAAGGGCGGGCTGACGACGATACTTGAAAA
>RFZL01000053.1 GCA_009920665.1 Alphaproteobacteria bacterium
CTTGCCGCCGGCGGCAAGCGTGGCGCCCTCTTCGGTGCCGCCACTGACATAATCAAGGACCTTCAGAAGATGCGATTCGGAAATCAGCGCGCCCATCTGCACATCCTCGGCCATCGGGTCGCCGACCCGCATCGCGCGGGCGCGCTCGACAAGTGCCGCCTCGAACTCGGTGGCGATGCCGGCTTCGACAAAGACACGGGTGGCGTTCGAGCAGACCTCGCCGGCAGTGTAGAAATTGGCATCGAGTGCGGTCTGCACGGCAAGGTCGAAATCGGCATCGGCAAAGACGATCAATGGCGATTTGCCGCCAAGTTCCAGCGTCACCTTCTTCAGTGTTTCGGCCGACTGGCCCATGATCAGCCGGCCGGTATCAACGCCGCCGGTCAGCGAGATCTTGGCAATGCCGGGATGCGCGCAGATCGCGCGCCCGATATTGTGATCGCCATGCACAATCTGGAACAGCCCGTCGGGAAGCCCTGCCTCGCCGAGCAGGTCGGCCACCATATGCGCTGTCAGCGGCGTCATCTCGGACGGTTTCAGGATGAAGGCGTTGCCGGCGGCAAGCGCCGGTGCCGCCTTCCAGCAGGCAATCTGCACCGGATAGTTCCAGGCGCCGATTCCCGCGCAAACACCAAGCGGCACGCGCTCGCAATAGGCGATGGCATCGGGGTAGCGGCGCATGTCGCCGGTGCCGGTCTGCGCCAGCGCGCCGAAATATTCCATGGCATCGGCACCGCTCGGCACATCGGCCGACGCTGCCTCGCCAAGGCACTTGCCGACATCCATCACCTCAAGCCGCGCCAGCTCGTCATTATTCTCGCGCAACAGCTGCGCGGCGTGTCCCAGGATGCGGCCGCGTTCATGGCTGCCGCGGGCCGCCCATTCCACCTGCGCGGCGCTGGCGGCGGCGACCGCAGACTCCAGAATGGACCCGTCGGCCGGCTCGATCCTGGCGATCACCTCACCGGTAGCCGGATAGAACTTGTCGATGGTGGGGCCGGGGCCGGCGACTTCTTTGCCGCCGACAATGGATCTGCAGATCTGCATCACGCGCTCCTGTTCTTCGTGCCGCCATTTCACCCCGCCGCCGGTCCCGGCGCAACCGCTAAAACGCAGCCACGTCAGGGCAGTCATGTCGGGGCGGCGAGTTTTGCGTTGCGAAGAAAGGTGGCCTGCGGCAGGCTTGGTGCCTGATCCTGACCGGAAGACAGACCCACGAGACCGCCATGTCCAGAACCGATATCGACATTCACGAAGCCCGCTGCGAGCTGGCGGCGATCTTTCGCTGGACGGCGCGCGAGAACATGCATGAGGGAGTCTCGAACCATTTCTCCTGTGCTGTCTCGGATGACGGACAGATGTTCCTGATGAACCCCTACGGCATTCATTTCTCGAAGCTGAAGGCAAGCGACATGCTGCTTGTCGATGCCCGCAATCTTGATGATTCGGTGCGCCCGCATATCGACGCCACCGCCTGGGCCATTCACGGCGCGATGCATCGCAACAACCCGCAGGCGCGCTGCATTGTGCATCTCCATTCGCATTACGCCACTGCGCTCAGCGCGGTCAAATCACCGGTGCTGCCGGCGGTTGACCAGACCACCGCCCGCTTCCATAACCGCGTCGCCATCGATAGCGGGTTTGACGGTATGGGCCTCGGTGACGAGGCCGAGCGGCTGTCGACGCTTCTTGGCAACAAGATGATGATGATGATGGGCAATCACGGCTTCATGACGGTCGGTGATTCGCCGGCGGTGGCGTTTGATCTAGCCTATCATTATGAACGCGGCTGCCGCACCTATATGACGGCGCTGGCAAGCGGCCTTGAATTGTCGGTCCTCGATGATTCCGTTGCCGAGAAGACTGCGCAGCAGTGGGAAAACTACGAGGGCGGGCCGCTCAAGCACATGCAGGCGATCCGCGATATTCTGGATGAGGAAGAGCCGGACTACCGGCATTGAGTCCGCGATTTGGAGTGAGACATCATGAGCAAGACCAGCCTGACACTCGATGAAATCCATGTGCTTGCGCATATGGCGATGGTGAAGAATGGCTGTGACGAGGCGAATGCCGCCGCGTTGGCCGACATTGTCATGCGGGCCGAGCGCGATGGCTCGCACTCGCATGGGCTGTTCCGCATCCCGGGGTATGTCAAGGCGCTGCGAAGCGGCAAGGTCGATGGCACCGCGCGCCCCACCGTGACGCGCAGGACGCCCGCTGTGATCCAGTGCGAGGGGCATGGCTGTTTCGCACCGATCGCCCAGGCAACCGCCCTGCCGGTGCTTGCCGAGGCGGCGGCCGAGATCGGCGTTGCCGCGTTGTCGCTGACCGGCATCCATCATTTCGCGGCGCTCTGGCCGGAGACCGAATATCTGGCTGATCGCGGGCTCGTCGGCATTGCCTGCACGGCCTATATGCCGATGGTGGCGCCGGTCGGCACGACCGAGAAGCTGTTTGGCACCAACCCGATTTCCTTTGCCTGGCCGCGGCCCGGCAAGACGCCGGTCTGCTATGACATGGCCACCGCATCGATGGCGATGGGCGACCTTCAGATCGCCGCCCGCGACGGGCGCGAGGTGCCGCTTGGCACCGGGCTTGATGCCGATGGCAAATTGACGACCGACCCGGCAGAGATTGCCAGGGGCGTGCTGCTTCCCTTTGGTGGCTACAAGGGCTCGGCGATCGCGCTGATGGTTGAATTGCTGGCCGCCGGCCTGACCGGCGAGCGGTTCAGCTATGAGGCGAAAGAGCATGATAATGGTGATGGCGGCCCGCCACGCGGTGGCGAAATGGTGATCGCGCTGTCACCCGAACTGATCGCCGGTGATGGCTGGGAAGCTCATGTGGATGGTTTCATGGACCGGCTGACCGGCCTTGACGGGGTGCGCGTTCCGGGCGCGCGCCGGCATCAGAACCGGCTTGATACCGGCCCGCGGGCGATCAATACGGCGCTTGTCGAAACAATTCGTGAGCTGACCTGACGGGCCGCCAATCGATCTGATCAACCGCCCGGCAGACGTCAGCGGCCTTTCCAGACCGGGTCGCGCTTTTCGGCAAAGGCGCGGAATCCTTCCATTCCATCCTCGGAATTATACAGCCTGTCGACGGTCGGCAACTGCATCTTGGTGACCTTGTTCATCGCATCCTGGAACTTCAGCGCCTCGGCCTCGCGCGCCACCTCCTTGATCGCCGCGAAGACAAGCGGCGGCCCCGAGGCCAGAAGCCGCGCCAGTTCCCACGCCCGCTCATACAGCGCCTGCCCGTCGGCCAGCTTTTCGGTGACAAGTCCCCAGCGATGCGCCTCGGCACAATCCATCCAGCGGCCGGTCAGCAGCATGTCCATGGCGACATGATAGGGGATCCGTTTCGGCAGCTTGATGGTCGCCGCGTCGGCAAGGGTGCCGGCGCGAATCTCCGGCAGCGCGAAACGCGACGCCTCGGTGGCGAGGATCAGATCGCAGGACAGCGCCAGCTCGAACCCGCCGCCGACGCACATCCCCTCGACGGCGGCGATCACCGGCTTGTTGAGGTCGCGAAGTTCCTGCAGCCCGGCAAAACCGCCGACACCGTAATCGCCGACAACCGAATCACCGGCCGCCGCGGCCTTCAGGTCCCAACCGGCGGAGAAGAATGTCTCGCCGGCGGTGCGCACGATACAGACCCGCAGCTCCGGATCATCGCGAAAGGATTGGAACAGTTTGCCCATATGCTGCGACGTCACAAGATCGATGGCGTTCGCCTTCGGCCTGTCGAGGGTCACCTCGAAGACATGGCCCTCGGTGCGGGTGGTGACGTTCTGCTCTGTTGTCTCGCTCATGATGATGTCTCCTCACTCGGCCTCAGTCTTCCATATCACCGCATCGAGGGCCAGCGCGCCGCTGCCGGCCGGGGCCAGCATCAGCGGGTTGACCTCGATCTCGTCGAATTCCGGAGTGGCAATGATGATTTCGCATAGCCGCTCTATGGCATCGATGGCGGCTTCGATATCGGCCGGGGCGCGGCCGCGATAGCCGGTCAGAAGCGGCGCCAGCCGCAACCGCAGCAATGCCGCCCTGATTTCGTTTCCGGTAACCGGCAGGACAAGTGTCACGACATCGCGCAGCAATTCGGCAGTGGTGCCGCCCATGCCAAGGCTCAGCGTCAGCCCGTAGACCGGATCGCGCCGCAACCCGACAAGCAGTTCGGCCGCAGGCGGGGCTGCCATTTCCTCGACCAGAAAGCCGGTGGCCGTCGGCATGTCTTCAGCCGCGGCAAGCAGCTCATCGGCACCCAATCCAAGTCGGACAAGGCCGGCCTCGCTCTTGTGGGCATGGCCAAGACCTTTCAGTGCGAAGGGCGGTGTCAGGCCGACGGCGGCAGCGCCGATATCCGCCAGCCTGTCGGCGCGGGCGGCGGCCGGCACGGTGATGCCCGCGACGCCAAGAATGGCTTTCGCCGTCGCCTCATCGACCAGCACACGGTCTGTCGTCGCCGGCACTGCCACATGCGGGCGCCAGCCGCCAGACACCTGTGGGGTCGCCGCCAGCTCGATGGCGCGAAGCCCGTTCGCAAAGCCGTTCAGCGGGACGATCCCCGCCTCCATCATGCTGATGGCCCATGGATCGGGAATGCCCTCGGCAAGGCTGCCAAGACAGGCCACCCTTGTGCCGGTCATCTCGCCGGCGCGCTTCATCGCCGCCACCGCCGGATGCCAGGCCTCGTCGTTGCAACGGTCGGTGCGTGGGAAATCGATCACCAGAACCGACAGATCGACCCAGTCACCCATCATCGCGGCAAAGGCATCGGTCATCTTCTGCTCATCACCCCAGATAAAGGTGTGGTAGTCGAGCGGGTTGGCCAGCGCCACCAGCGGCCCCAGACTATCGGCAAGCCGGCCAAGGTTCGGCGACGGAATGCCCGGCCATTCAAGATCATGATCCGCCGCCAGATCGGCCATAAGCCCGGCCTCGCCGCCGGAACAGCACATCGCCGTCATCCGCCGCCCGGGCAGCCGGCCATGCATATGGACAAGCTTCAGCACCTCCAGCAGATCCTCCGGCGTCGCGGCCTCGATCACGCCGCAACGGGCGAGGAAGCCGGATGAGGCTGCAGCATCTCCCGCCAGTGCGGCGGTGTGCGACGTGGCGGCGGTCCGCGAGGCGGCCGTCTTGCCGGCCTTGATGGCGACAATCGACTTGCCCATCGCGGCGGCCTCCTCGGTCATGGCGGCGAAATCCGGCGGGTCGATGATACCCTCGATATAGAGGCCGGCCGCCGTCACCCGGTCATCGGCAAGAAGGCTTCGCGCCATGTCGGTCAGGCTTGTCTGCGCCTGGTTGCCGACGCAGGCGATATAGGCGATTGGCAGGCCACGGGCCTGCATGCTGATATTGATGGCGATGTTCGAGGACTGGCTGATGATGGCAACGCCGCGATCAACCGCCCGCCCGCCATGCTGGTCGGGCCACAGCATCGCGCCGTCGAGATAGTTCAGAACGCCATAGCAGTTCGGCCCCAGCAGCGGCATGTCGCCGGCCGCCGTGACAAGCGCCCGCTGCAGATCGTCATCGCCGGTCTCGGCAAAGCCGGAGGCAAAGCAGACCGCACCACCACATCCCATGGCCGAAAGTCGTGCGGCAACCTCGATGGCGGCATTGCGGTTGATCCCCAGAAAGGCAGCGTCGGGGGCTGCCGGAATGTCGTCAAGATCGCGCAGGCAGGGAATGCCGCCAATCTCGGCGCGCGTCGGATGCACCGGCCAGATATCGCCGTCGAATCCTGATTTCAGACATTGCGTGACAACATTTTCCGCCCACCAGCCGCCAAACACGACGATCGAGCGCGGTCTGAACAGGCGCGACAGGTCCGGCATCGCTAGCCCCCGAGCGGGCGCAGCAGTTCGCGGCTGATGATGTGGCGCTGGATTTCCGATGTGCCGTCCCAGATCCGTTCCACCCGCGCATCGCGCCAGAATCTGGCCAGCGGCAGATCATCCATCAGCCCCATGCCGCCATAGACCTGAATCGCCTCGTCGGTAACGCGGGCCAGCATTTCCGAGGCATGGAGCTTTGCCGAGGCAATCTCGCGGTTCGCCGGCAGGCCCTGATCAAGCCGCCAGGCTGCCGACAGGGTCAGCCAGTCGGCGGCGTCGATCTCGGTCACCATGTCGGCAAGCTTGAAGCCGACTCCCTGGAACTTGCCGATCTGCTTGCCGAACTGTTTGCGTTCGACAGCGTAGTTCAGCGCATAGTCGAAGGCCCGGCGGGCGCGGCCGACACACATTGTCGCGACGGTGATGCGGGTGGCGTAGAGCCAGGTATTCATCACCTCGAACCCGCCATCGACGGCGCCAAGAACCTGGTTGTCGGCAAGCCGGCAATCCTCGAATTTCAGGATTACATTGTGATAGCCGGCATGCGAGACCGATTTGTATCCCGGCAACACTTCGAACCCGGGATGACCGCGATCGACAAGGAAACAGGTGATCCGCTTCTTCGGGCCGTGCGGCGTGTCATCGACGCCGGTGGCGACAAAGACGATGAAGAAATCGGCATGGTCGCCGCCGGAGATGAAATGTTTGGTGCCGTTCAGCACCCAGTCGCCACCGTCGCGGCGGGCGGTCGTGCTCATGCCGCGCACATCGGAACCGGCATCGGGCTCGGTCATCGCCAGCGCGTCCATCTTCTCGCCGCGCACGGCCGGCATCAGATAGCGCTCGATCTGGTCCCCCTCACAGGCCATCAGGATGTTCTGCGGTCGCCCGAAGAAATGCGTCAGCGCCATCGATCCGCGCCCCAATTCACGCTCCAGAAGCGCGAATTCCAGATTATTCAGCCCGCCGCCGCCGACCGATTCCGGAAAATTGGCGGCATAGAACCCCATCTCCTGAACCTTGTCCCTGATCTGCTGGCCAATCTCGGCCGGCACCGCGCCGCGCGCCTCGATCTCGTCTTCAAGCGGATAGATCTCGGTCTCGACAAAGCTGCGCACCGTCGAAACGATGAGGTCCTGTTCCTCGGTCAATCCGAACTGCATTCTATTGGTCTCCTCCGACGGCGCGGCCGGCACCTTCCGGACGCGGCAGGGCTTCATGCGCCGCCGCCAGTTCGGCAAGCCGCGCCGCGACATCGGCGCGCGGCAGGCTGGCTGACCGGCTGTTCATATCGACATGGATCAGCATATGTTCACCGGTGGCGAGAAGCCGTGACCCGCCATCTGCCACGACGGCATAGAGATGATGGAACAGCTGCATCTTCTTGCCCTCGCCGCGCAGAATCTGCGAGGTGGCGAAGATCTGCGTTCCGGCGGTGACCTCGTCGAGATGCCGGATATGCGTCTCGACGGTGAAATAGCTGCCGCCTTCGGCCAGATAGGCGGCATCGACACCGATCCGGCGCATCACCGCGTCGGTGGCCATCGAGAAACAGTCAAGATAGCGCGCCTCGTTCATATGGCCGTTATAGTCGGTCCAGCCTGACGGCACCTGCTGGCGCATCGTCTCCAGCGGCCTGTCGATGGCTGTCTCGGTGCGCGCCGGCACGGCGTCATAGAGTGATTTTTCCCAGTTCGCGACAGTCTGGCCAGCGCCCCAGTCATTGGCCTTCAGGGCATGCAGGATGGCGACAAGATTGTTGTCACGAATCCGTTCCAGCTCGCGGATGGAATGCTGCCCTGACTGCGCGTCGGACTGGTCGGAAATCGTCTTCACCAGCTCGTCGGTCAGCTCCGGCACATCCATCAGTTTCGTCCAGGGCCATTTCAGACAGGGGCCGAACTGCGCGATGAAATGCGCCATGCCGGCCTCGCCGCCGGCCACCCGGTAGGTCTCGAACAGCCCCATCTGCGCCCAGCGAAGCCCGAAGCCATAGCGGATGGCGTCGTCGATTTCCTGGGTTGTCGCGATGCCGTCCTTGACCAGCCACAGTGCCTCGCGCCACACCGCCTCGAGGAACCGGTCGGCGACAAAGGCCTCGATCTCCCTGGCTATCGGCAGCGGATGCATGCCAAGCCCGGCAAAGAAACCCGCCGCGCGGTCAATGGTGGCAGGGTCGGTGGCGCTGCCGCCGACCAGTTCGACAAGCGGCAGCAGATAGACCGGGTTGAAGGGATGCCCGACAAGAAGCCGTTCCGGATGCCGCATCTTCGCCTGCAGATCGCTTGGCAGGATGCCCGAGGTCGACGAGCTGATCACGGCATCCGCGGCAGCCGCCGCCTCGATCTCGTCATAGACGGCCTGCTTGACGTCGAGGCGTTCCGGCACCGCCTCGATGATCAGCTCGGCGCCATCCACCGCTGCGGCAATGCTGGCGGCAAAATGCATCTCGCCGCGTGGTGGCATGGGCGCCATGGTCAGCCGCGCCAGCGCATGGTCGGCATTCATCATGACATCGCCGATTTTGCGGGCCGCCTGCGGATCAGGATCGAAAATCCCGACATCGACGCCATTCTGGATCAGGCGGGCGACCCACCCGCCGCCGATGACGCCGCCGCCAATCACCGCGGCGTGTGCCGGCTTTGCTGCGTGCGCCATCATGCCCTCCGGATCCCCTGTCAGCCTGCCAGCGGCGCGCGTTTGGTCACGCCAAGCCGTGCGCGCACGGCGTCGGGGCCGATGATGGTGGCGCCCATATTCTCGACGACATCCACCGCCCGCTCGACAAGCTGTGCGTTGGTGGCGAAAACACCGCGCGAGAGATAGATATTGTCCTCCAGCCCGACCCGCACATTGCCGCCAGCCAGCACCGCCGCCGCCGGGTAGGCCATGGCGTTGCGGCCGATCGAGAAGGCCGAGAAAACCCAGTCCTCGGGCACATTGTTGACCATCGCCATCAGTGTGTTCAGATCGTCCGGCGCGCCCCAGGGAATGCCCATGCACAGCTGCACAAGCGCCGGGCTGTCGATCAGCCCCCGTTCGGCAAGATGTCTGGCGAACCACAGATGGCCGGTATCGAAGGCCTCGATCTCGGGTTTCACGCCAAGCGCCTGCATCTGCGTTGCCATCTCGACAAGCATGGCCGTGCTGTTGGTCATGATATAGTCGCCATGCCCGAAATTCATCGTGCCGCAATCAAGCGTGCAGATTTCCGGGCGGCAGTCGGCGACATGCGCCAGCCGCTCGGTGGCACCCGCCATATCGGTTCCGTCGGTGCTTGGTGGCAGCGGCGTCTCGACGCCGCCAAGCACCAGATCGCCGCCCATGCCCGCGGTCAGGTTCAACACGACATCGGTTTCGGAATCGCGGATGCGCTCGGTCACCTCGCGGAACAGCGCCGGATCACGCGATGGCTGGCCGGTCTGCGGGTCGCGGACATGGCAATGCACGACAGCAGCGCCCGCCCTGGCGGCATCAATGGCCGAGTCGGCGATTTGTGCCGGCGTGACCGGCACCTTGTCGGACTTGCCGGTTGTGTCGCCCGAACCGGTTACGGCGCAGGTGATGAAGACCTCGCGATTCATCGTCAGCGGCATGATCTCTTCCTCCTCCAAGCGGCGGCCCCGGCTGGTCGCTCCCTGATCACACCGAAGCGCGATCATTCGATTTCGCGATCAGATTTTCGCAAATTTGGCTGGTTTGCAACTTCTTTGCACGCTGTTCGTGATGGCAGTTCACAAATGTTTTCAGAATGGCAGGAACAGGACAGAAAAGGACGGTTTCCTTGCACGGGGCCGAGGTGCCTGCGCAAGCATAAAGGGACATCAGCCAGCATGGAAGAAAGGATCAACGACCGATGAACGCGCCGTCCAGACCGGCCCGCCGGGGCCGCAAGACAAGGCCGTCAAACGATCTTCCCGACCAGCCCGGCTGGCAGGATGTTCGCAACCATATGGCGCCGCTGGCACCGCTAAGTGATGACCAGATCGAATCCATTCATCTTGCCTCGCTGCGATTGCTCGAGGAATATGGCATCGAGGTGATGAGCGCGCCGGCGCGCGCGCTGTTCCGCAAGGCTGGCGCGGTGGTCGATGAGGCAACGCAGCTCGTGCGCGCCGACCGCGGGCTGATCGAGGCGGCCATCGCCAGCGCGCCGCCGCAATTCACCCTGACCCCGACCAACCCGGCGCATGCGCTGACCATTGGTGGCAACCACATTCATTTCGGGCTGGTTTCAGGGGCGCCGAACGCGCATGACATCCGCGGTGGCCGCCGCAGTGGCAATTTCGCCGATTACAAGACACTTATGAAGCTTGGCCAGAGTTTCAACGTGATCCATTTCTTCGGCAACCAGACGCTGGCGCCGAACGACCTGCCGGTGAATACGCGCCATCTCGACACGACCTTTGTCAATCTGACGCTGACCGACAAGGTGTTCCTGTCGATGTCGATCGGTGCGGCGCGGGTTCGTGATGCGGCCCGTCTGACGGCGATTGCGCGTGGCCTGACGATGGACCAGATGGCCGCCGATCCCAGCGCGATCACCAACATCAATATCAACTCGCCGCGCAAGTTCGACCTTGAAATGGCATCCGCCGCCATGGCGATGGCCGAAATGGGTCAGGCGACGGTGATCACGCCCTTCACGCTGATGGGCGCGATGACGCCGGTCACCATCGCGGCGGCGCTGACACAGCAGAATGCCGAGGCGCTGTTCGGGATCGCGCTGACGCAGCTTGTCCGCCCCGGCGCGCCGGTCGTCTATGGCGGCTTCACCTCGAATGTCGATATGAAGACGGGGGCGCCAGCCTTCGGCACGCCGGAAAACACCCTTGCCAATATCGCCGGCGGTCAGCTGGCGCGCCGCTATGGCCTTCCCTACCGGACCAGCGCCTGCAGCGCCTCGAACGCGGTCGATGCGCAGGCGGTGTGGGAAACGCAGATGGCTCTGTGGGGCGCGGTCACCGGCCATGGCAATATGATCTACCATTCTGCCGGCTGGGGCGAGGGCGGGCTTGTCGCCGATTTCGAAAAGCTGATCGTCGATTGCGAGATGCTGCAGGCGATGGCGCAGTTCCTGACGCCACCGAGCTTCAGCGAGGCCGATTTCGGATTCGAGGCGCATGACGAGGTGGCGCCGGGCGGACATTTCTTCGGCGCCGCCCACACGATGGAGCGCTATCAGTCGGCCTTCTACAGCCCGTTCCTGTCCGACTGGTCCAACAACGAGAACTGGCGCGATGCCGGCGCGCGGACAACCACCGAACGGGCGATGGAAGTGTGGCCAAAGCTTGTCGAGGCCTATGCGCCGCCGCCGATGGACCCGGCGCGGATCGAGGAAATGCAGGCCTATATCGCGCATCGTCGCGCCGAGATCGGCAGTGGTGAGCCCTAGGCCGGACGGCGTCCTCATTCCCCACGCCACAGCTTGCGATTTCCCGAAAAGCGGCTACATTCACCGCAGATAAATCATGACATAATCTGGGGGATCGACTCATGACCTTGATGCATTACATCGCCGGTGCGGAAATCGCCGGAACAAGCGGGCGCGAACAGGATGTTTTCAACCCGGCAACGGGCGCGGCCACCAATTCGGTGCCGCTGGCAAGCGCCGCGGAAGTGGGTCAGGCGGTGGCGGCGGCAAAGGCCGCGCTTCCCGGATGGGCCGGCACGCCGGCGGCCAAGCGCGCCCAGGTGATGTTCAATTTCCGCGACCTGATCAGGTCCAACCTTGATGAGCTGGCGACGCTGATCTCGGCGCAGCATGGCAAGACTTTCGATGACGCCAAGGGCGAGGTCGCCCGCGGCATCGAGGTGGTCGAGTTCGCTTGCGGGATTCCGCATGCGCTGAAGGGCGAGTATTCGCCGCAGGTCGCCGGCGGTGTCGACAGTTTCTCGATGCGCCAGCCGGTCGGCGTGGTGGCCGGGATCACCCCGTTCAACTTTCCGGCGATGGTGCCGATGTGGATGTTCCCGATGGCGCTTGCCTGCGGCAACACATTTATCCTGAAGCCGTCCGAGCGCGACCCCGGCGCACCGATGATGCTGGCCCGCCTGCTGTCCAAGGCCGGCTTGCCGGCCGGTGTGTTCAATGTCGTGCATGGCGACAAGGAGGCGGTCGATGCCATTCTCGACCATCCCGATATCGGCGCCATCAGCTTTGTCGGCTCGACGGCGATCGGCCAGTATATCTATTCGCGCGGCTGTGCGAACGGCAAGCGGGTGCAGGCGCTGTGCGGGGCGAAGAACCACATGATCATCATGCCCGACGCCGACATGGATCAGGCTGTCGATGCGGCGATGGGCGCGGCCTATGGCTCGGCCGGCGAGCGCTGCATGGCGATCTCGGCGGTGCTGGCCGTTGGCGACGAGACGGCGGACCGTTTCGTCTCGCAGCTGGCACCAAAGGTGCGGGCGCTGAAGATCGGCCAGTATGACGAGCCGGGGGTCGAGATGGGGCCGGTCATCACCGCCGCCGCGAAGGAACGGATCGAGGGCTATATCGACCAGGGCGAAAAGGACGGCGCCGAGGTGGTTGTCGATGGGCGCGGGCTGCGCCTGCAGGGCTATGAGGGCGGCTTCTTTGTCGGCGGCACGTTGCTCGACAAGGTGACGCCGGACATGTCGGTCTATCGTGACGAGATTTTCGGGCCGGTGCTCTCGGTGCTGCGCCCGCAATCCTATGAAGAGGCGCGCCAGCTTGTCATCGACCATGAATATGGCAATGGCACCGCGATCTTCACCCGCGACGGCGATACCGCGCGCGATTTCACGAACAATGTGAATGTCGGCATGGTCGGGGTGAATGTGCCGATTCCGGTGCCGGTCGCCTATCACAGCTTTGGCGGCTGGAAGGCGTCGATGTTCGGCGACCATTCGATCCATGGGATGGAGGGCGTGCGCTTCTACACCAGGCTGAAGACGGTGACGGCGCGCTGGCCAAGCGGCATCAAGGAAGGCGCGGTGTTCAATTTCAGCGCCGGAAGCGACGTCTGACCCTCTGTCGCCGGGACTTGCCCCGGGACCCGCATGAAGGGCCGCCCCGCACCCGCCGGGCGGCCTTTTCTGTGGCGGGGTGTCTTGGTATTCCGCGCGGCGCTACATCAGCACCTTGCCGGGGTTCAGCAGGTTATGCGGGTCGAGCGCGGTCTTGATCGATTTCATCATCGCATAGGCCACCGGGTCCTTCAGCCGCTTCATATCCTGCTGCTTGTCGGTGCCGATGCCATGCTCGGCGCTGATCGATCCGCGCCATTTGATCACCGTGTCGCGCACCGCATCCTTGATCGCCCTCACCTCGTCGGGGCTCTCCGACGGATCCTTGTCATAGGGGCGGGCGTTGATATGCAGATTGCCGTCGCCCATATGGCCGAAGGCAACGCAGAACGGCCCCGGCGCGATGGCGGCGAAGGCGGCCTCCATGTCGGCGATGGCGCCCGGCAGGTCTGACACCTGGAAGCTGATGTCATTCATCACCCAGTTGCCATGTTTCTGCATCGCATCAAGCGTGCCCTCGCGCATCGCCCAGAAATTCGCCCGCTGCGCGGCCGACCGCGCGATCACCGCGTCATGGACCAGTCCGGCCTCGAAGGCGTCGGCGAGGATGCCTTCCAGCTGCGCCTCCAGTGCCACCGTGCCGTCGGCACCGATCTCGGCATCCTCTTTCGTCGCCGCGCCGATTTCCATCAGCACCGCCAGGTCCGGCGCCTCGTCGAAGGGGGCGGTGACATGGTCGAGATATCTCACCGGCAGCTCATACATCAGCCTGCCGATCAGCTCGAACGCCTCGATCCGGCCGCCGGTGCGGGCCTGCGTCATGTTCATCAGTTCCAGCGCCGCCTCGACATCGCGTACCTTGACCATCGCCGTGGCCTGGGCCAGCGGCGGCGGCACCAGCTTCAGGCTGGCCGCGGTGATGATGCCGAGCGTGCCTTCCGAGCCAACCATCAGATTGACCAGGTCATAGCCGGTATTGTTCTTCTTCAGCGCCGGCAGCAAATCCATCACCTCGCCGGCCGCCGTCACCACCTCCAGCCCCATGCACAGGGCGCGCGCGCTGCCATGGCGAATGACATTCAGCCCACCGGCATTGGTGCCGAGCGCACCGCCGATCTGCGCCGTTCCCTTGGCACCGAAGACAAGCGGGAACATCAGCCCCTCTTCCTCGACCGCCTGGTGCAGATTCTGGATGATGCAGCCCGCCTCGGCGACCATATACATGCCCGCCCGGTCGATCCGGCGGACCCTGTTCATCCGCTCCAGCGACAGCAGCACGACCCGGTCCTCGGCCCGCGCCACGGTGCCGCCGGCAAGGCCGGAATTGCCGCCAAAGGGGATCACCGGCGTGCGCGTCTCGGCGCACAGCCTCATCACCGCGGCGACCTCGGCGGTCTCGCCCGGGCGCACGACGATGGCCGGCGCCGATTCCTTGGTGCCGAGCCAGTCACTCTGATAGCGCGTGTCGATGCTGTCGCCGCGCTGGACATGCGCATCGCCACAGATGGCGGCGAACCGCGTCGCAAGATCGGTCAGTCGCATTTCGTTCATCGCCGGTCCCCCTGTTCCATCAGCGAACAATCCGCGCGAAAGGCTAGCACAGCGCCGCCCCGGAACATAGTTGGTGAACATAGTTGGTGAACATAGCCGGGTAACATAGCGGTGGCACGCCTCACCCGCAGAGAAGCTCCAGGCGCAGCCGCGCGATCTTGTGAACCTCGGCCAGCGCGGCAGCAAATTCGGTTGCCGCGTCATTATCGACCCGCGATTCAAAGGCGGCGAGGATGGCGGCCCGGTCAAGCCCCCGCACGGCGATGATGAAGGGATGGCCGAAGCGCGCACCATAGCGGTCATTCAGATCGGAAAAGCGGGCGAATTCGGCCGGCGTGCATCGGTCCAGTCCGGCCCCCGCCTGCTCGGAGCTGGAGTCCGCCGTCAATCCGCCGGCAATGGCCAGCTTGCCGGCCAGTTCGGGATGCGCGCGGAGCAGCGCCAGCTGGCGCTTCGGCCCGGCGGCATCGACAATATCCTGCATTCGCGCGGCGAATTGCGACAAGTGGCGGTCGCCCACGCCAAGCCCCTCAGACCAGATTGCGGCGGCCACCCAGGGTGAATGTTCGTAGATGCCTCCGAATTGCGCCATGAATTCAGCCTCTTTCAGACTGTCCGGCGGTGCTGTGAACTGGTGATTCGACATGGTGTGCTGTCACTTTCCGGGGGGAATCCCTTGCTGATCCGACGCTTGGATCTTGGTCAAATTTGTTTGCGTCTTCAATATTTAATTGGCACTCTTCATCCAATCTGAACACGGGAAATATCGGAAAGGGTGACCCGTCATGGGCAGGCTGACGACGCATGTTCTCGATACCGCCGCGGGCCGTCCGGCGACCGGTCTGCGGATCGACCTCTATGGCTGTGATGACGCGGCGCGCCGGCTGATCACCTCGGTGACGACGAATGGTGACGGGCGGGTCGACGGGCCGCTTCTCGAGGGAGCCGATTTTGCAGGCGGGCGCTATCAGCTTGTATTCCATGCCGGCGCCTATCTGCGGGCTTGCGGGACGGCTCTTCCCGATGTGCCGTTCCTTGACGAAATCGTGATCGCCTTCGGGATCGACCGGCCGGACCAGCATTATCATGTGCCGCTGCTGCTGTCGCCCTACGGCTATTCGACCTATCGCGGAAGCTGATGCGGGGCGGGGCAGACGATGCGTGACCGGATCACATTCGTTCTCAACAACCAGGTCGAGCAGGTCAGCGGTCTTGCCGGTGACACGACGCTGCTGAACTGGCTGCGGCAGACGAAACGCCTGACCGGATCGAAAGAAGGCTGCGGCGAGGGTGATTGTGGTGCCTGCACGGTGGTGATCGCAAGGCGGCAGCCTGACGGCAGCATGCGATGGCATCCGGTCAATGCCTGTAT
>RFZL01000054.1 GCA_009920665.1 Alphaproteobacteria bacterium
ATCATAATCCGGCTCCTCGAGCATCAGCAGATGATATGTGGCAAATTGCGGGATGGCCGCCGGGTCACCGTCATCAATGCGCGCCTTGAGACGCTTTCTGACCAACCCGCGAACCTCTTCAATGATGTCTTCGGGAAGATAGCCTGTCAGCTCGTCAGACAGCTCCTCGGCAGCCTCGATCCCGCCAAGCTGCGCGGCCCATGACCAGTTGAGCGCGGCCGCGAAGTCCTGTGGTGTGCCCTTGCCGGCATGCATCAGCAGCGCAAGATTATACTGCGCGTCATGCTGGTTGTTGTCGGCCTGGAGGGAAAAAAGCTTCACCGCGTGGCGGAAATTCCTGTCCTTTACCGCCTGAATGGCTTCGTTGAAGGTGGCGTCGCTGCTATCGATCTGTGCCGTTGCGGGCCCTGTTGGAATTGCGATAAATAAGGACATCAGGCTGAGAACCAGCAGGCGCCTTAGTCTCGGCATTCCGGATGTCACCTCACCGACCCGCCATCATCACAAGCTGCAGATACAGTATACGAAGCTTGAAATTCGAATTTGGCCGGCGTTCATAGACGACGATGCGCGGCCGGTCGGTGCCGGGTTTCTGAAATTCGATGGACGTATTTTCAGGCAGAACAATACCTTCAGCTTCAAGAACGGCCTGCGGGTCGCGGGCGAACATATCGGCGAATTTCTTGTCCAGCCAGATCAGCGCCAGCGCCTTGCCGAGGATATCGGGTAACCGTTCACGCACGTCCTCGCGCGTGGTGAATGTGACATTTTCGGATACCAGATTGTAACGCGACGCCGGCCGCCTTATTGCTGGTGGACGCGTCGGATTGACCGGAACTAACGCATTACCTGACATTCAAGATCACCCCGCAGACCATTGTTCGCGGTCTGCGCCTCACCGAAAAAAAGAACCTTTCGCCCATTATGATGCCATTTCTGGCTGGAATCGCAACCTGTAACCGTGATGGATGCCCACGGGACCGCGTGTTCCCGGGAAAAAACACCCAATCAGGCCGGGTTGGTATGGAATTTGAATAGTCTTGCGGGTCAAGAGCCGACGAGGGACATCATGATTTCAACGATTCGCAACGCACTGAAGATGGCCACCACCGATATCGCCATCATTTCCAATAATATTGCAAACGCTGGATCGACCGGATTCAAACGCAGTGACGGCAATTTTCTCGACTCCTATGCCGAGGATGTTCCGATCCCGGGCTTGAATGTCGGATATGGCGTCATCCATGACGAACCCCGCCGTCAGGACACCAAACAAGGCTCCCTGAGGGTGACCAACAACTCGCTGGACATCGCGGTTAGTGGCGATGGCATGTTCATCGCCAGGCATCCTGATGATGACGAGGTTACTTTTACGCGCGACGGTTCCTTCCTGCTCGATATCAATGGCAATCTGACCACGGTGGACAAGAAACTGGTGGTTGACACGAACGGCAACCCGATTGTGATTCCGCCGATGCTGACGGATGAGCAGGGCCGCAACACACTTCTCGATGTCATCAACATCTCCAATGACGGCGCAATCAAGCTGACCTATGGCGATGGTCGGATGTTCGATGTTGGCAAGATCGGACTGGCGCGCTTTGCCAATATCGCTGGCCTGCAGGCGATCGGCGGCGGCCATTTCAAGGATACCCAGAAATCCGGACCAGCAATCATCGGCGGCGCGATGGAGCAGAGTTTCGGTCAGGTGATCCAGGGGCATCTCGAGGCCTCCAACACGAATATCACCGACGAGTTGACGAAACTGATGCGATCACAGCAGGCCTTCAGCGCCTCCAGTCGCATGATGCAGGCCGCCACTGATGTGACAAAGCGCCTGATCGGCTGATTGATCCATCGGTTCAACGTGATAAAAAATAATTTTATAAGGTGTTACTTCAGCGGCAAGATGACGGTCATGTCCTGAATGCCGATCGTCTTTTCGGCATCGATCCTCAGGTCACCCTCAATGCTGACCGCCAGTTGCGTGTCGAGCTGCAGCGTCAGCGAGACCGGGCGTGGCGGCGTGGCCGCCAGACGTTCCCTGATCGACGTGAACAGCGCGTTCGGGATTTGCACCGTGCCGCGCATCACCGGTCGGCTGACCTCGATCAGCAGGCTGCCAATCTGCGCGTCGGTATCTTTATCTGTATCGGATCCGCTGAGGGTCAACTGGCACTGTCCGCGTGCAATGGAAACAAGGTTGCAGGACAGATGAAGTTCCGGTGCGTCAGCGACGCCTGCCTGACGAAGCTCGGCCGTCTGGACCGCCATGACGATCTGCTCGGTTTGATGCCAGTCACCGCTCATCGTTAGCCGGCAATCAGCAGGCTTTCGCGACCCTGCAGGAATTCGCGCAGGCGCGTGACGGCTGCCTTCTTGATCTGTGATACACGTCCGGTGGTGACCTCCAGAACCTCGGCGATCTCATAGACATTCAGTTCTTCGACATAATAGAGCTGGATCACCAGCGCCTCGCGTTCGGGCAGGGTGCGCAGCGCCTCTTTGAGCTGCGCGTGCAGTTCCTCTTCATTGATATTGTCCTCCGGGGTGTTTTCCGGTGACTCGAACCAGATCGAGAATTCATCATATACGCTGTCGAGTGACTGGTGGATGTTGGCCTGAAAGGCCTGCTCCCATTCCACCATCTCGCTCTCGGGGATATTCATATGGGCGGCCATCTCGGCGGTTGTCGGCTTGCGGCCATGTCGTGACTGCAGCGCGCGTTCAGCCTTGTTGGCTTTCTTCTGCATCTCGATGGTGGTGCGACAGAGATTGGAATTTTTGCGAAGAAAATCGACGATGGCCCCGCGAATGCGTATGCCGGCATAGCTGGCGAATGTAGCGCCCTCGCGCAGGGTGTAGTTCTGTGCCGCTGTCACGAGGCCGTAATAGCCGATCTGGATCAGATCCTCGATTTCTGTCGAGGCATGGACCGAACCGCGCATATGCCAGGCAATCTGGCGCACCAGTTCCATATGGCTGGTGATCAGCTCCTCTATATCGGGTTTTTGTTCCAGATACTGGTTGCGCATGATCAGGTTCCAGCCGAGGCAGCCTCCTCATCAGCGAAGAAACGGATGCCGCCATGAAGGTTGCGCGGCGATCCAAGAACCGCTTTGGATATCTTCTGGAAGGCAATGTTTTCCGGCAGGTCGGTGGCATCGAGTCCGACCGGTCGGCGTGCAACCACCGCACGGCGCATCCGCTCGGATAATGGCAGCCATCCGGAAAATGTCAGATTGACGTCAAGGAACCGCGTTGCTGTGGCATTGAATTTCTCGAAATGCTGACGGGCTTCCTCGGCGCTACGGGCCATATTCACGACAATGCAGAAATTTTTCACATTTGATTCAAGGCTGGCAGCCTTGATCATGGAATAGGCGTCGAGAAAGCTTGTCGGCTCTCCGACAAGGACGATAACGACATGGTCAGCGGCGGCGACAAAGGATACCGAGCTGTCAGAAGCGCCGGCGGGTGCGTCGGCGATCAGGATTTCCGTCTGCTCACGCAGCTCGTCAATCATGCGAATAGCCTGATATCGCTTTGTTTTTTCAAGATTCAGCATCTCAAGCAAACCTGTCCCACCCGAAATAAACTTCATGCCGTGCGGCGCGTCACAGAGCACCTCCGACATTGATGCGTCGCCATCCAGCGCGTCCATGATGAACTTCTGCGGGTTGGCGCCGATCAGGATATGTGCATTTGCCATGCCAAAATCGGCATCGAGCAATATGGTGCGCCGTCCCTGGCGCGCCATGGCGAGCCCGAGATTCACTGAAATACTGGTTTTGCCCACGCCGCCTTTGCCACTTGCGACCACGATCGACTTTGCCATTTCAGCCTAGTCTCCCTGTTTCGAATACGCCGGCAACCGGCTTAGTGGTCTGCGTTTTCACGCAGATATTGCGCCAAGATCGGCATGGTCGCAATTGCAATTCCCCCGACGATGGCTTTCGTGCCGGTCAGCAATCCAACGCCGGATCCCTCAAGGGCCAGCGCCGACAGTTCTGCCGGCATGGCCTCGCACTCATCCAGCTTGGTCAGCGCAATCATCGGTTTCAGCGCGCCATACTGGCGACATTGATGCGAGATCATCGTCGCACTGCTGCCGCCGGGGATGGCCTGAACCACTGTTACCTTGTGGACGCCAAGGACTCTGACGACGTCGCGGACGGCTTCCTGCGCATCCTCGGCTACCGCGTTGATATCAACAATCATGCGGTTGCTTGTTTCCTGGATAGCCAGCTTCAATTCACCAATGCCGAACTGCATCGAGCGCATGTTGAGAAGCCTCGCATATGATTTGATGTCCTCGTTCACACTGATGCCGGGGCCGGCGGCGGCGGCAAGGGTCATCCTTTCGGAAATGCCGTGTTCCTTGAAGTAGGCTGCAATCTTCGTCGCCAATGTTGTCTTGCCGGTTCCAGAACTGCCGACAACAAGGACAATACGGGAGTCGAACAGGGATTCGACATCCGTATGGACCACCTTTCTGGCAAGTGCGTCCATAAATGCCATGACGGCGCTGTCATCATCAAGGCCGACCATATGCTGGTGCAGCATCTGAATGGCCTTTGATGAAAAGCCGGCCTGATGCAGGCGCACCGGCGCCGCGTGGCCAAGCGTGACATCGAGTCCGTCCGGGCGGGTGATCATCATGCCGTTCAGCATCTTCCTGATGCTCTTCAGCTCGGTCAGTAGCTCGCGGCTGTCCGAGGCCTCGATCGCCCGGCCCGCCAGGTTCTCGGCGGTGCTTGCCTGCCTCGCGTCACGGTCACGGACACGGTTGATCATTTGCTGGTCGAACAGGTCGGTAAAGGCCGCCCCGGCACCAATCTCGAGATCAAGCGGCGCGCGTGCCGTTGGCGCCGGTTGTTCGGCTGTCGGCGGGGCAGGCGCGTCCTCCGGATCGTCGGTGGCGATCATCTCGATCCGCCCGTTACGCTTCACGGTCTCGAGGATCAGCGCGTCCTCGCCAAGCCGTTCGACGATCTTGTCCATGGCCTGCGCCGTATCGCCGGCGGTGACTGTGATGGTGGTCATGACAAACTCCCTCTTTATCCTGTCGCGCCCGGGGATCAGCCGGCGTCGCCGGCATCACCACTGATTGTGGCAACGACTTCGATCTTCCGGCTGTCCGGAAGTTCGGTGAAGGCCAGTACGGCCATGTCTTCGATATGCTGGCGAACCAGCTGTGAGAATTGACGCCTGATGGCCGGCGACACGACCATGACGGCCTGCCGTCCCTGGGCACTGAGTGTCTCCGAACTCTCGGAGATCTTGCGAAGAAGCTGTTCAGCAAGATTGTTGTCGAGAATCAGCCCTTCCTCGCCGCTCTGGCGGACCATGGTGATCAGCATATGCTCAAGGTCGGAATCCAGCGTAATGACCGGAAGTGCCTGATTGAGTGGCGCAATCTGCTGGATCAGCAGGGGGGCAAGGCCCGGACGAAGCGCCTCGGCGGTTTCCATGGCGCTGAGATTGCGCGCCGCCAGCGGCGGCAGATTCTCCAGGATGCTGCGCAGGTCGCTAATCGGCACCCGCTCATCGAGCAGCACCCGCAGGATGGCTGTCAGATTATGCAGCGGCACCAGCTTCGGCACCACCGATTCAACAAGATGCGGGGCCGACTGGGACAGGTTGTCGAGCAGCCCCTGAACATCATCCTGGCCGATCAGCTGACTTGCATATTTCTGCAGCACCTGCGAGAGGTGCGTTGCCATGACCGATTCCGCATGCACCACGACATAGCCGCGTGCCTCGGCCTCGGGCTGTGATTGCGCCGGAATCCAGGTGGCATCCATGCCGAAGGACGGGTCCTTGACCTCGATGCCGTCAAGCTTGACCTGTGCGTTGTCACCGGGGATGGCAAGCTTGCGTTCAGGATAGATTTTGTCCTCGCCAACAATGGTGGCACCGATGCGAATGCGATAACCGTTGGCGTCGAGGGTGAGATCATCGCGGATACGTACCGGCGGGATCACGAAACCGAGTTCGCGTGACACCTGCCGGCGGATGCCGGTGATGCGGCTTGTCAGTGCGCCGCTGCCATCCTCCTCGACAAGATCGATCAGCCCATAGCCAAGCTGGATCGAGATCGGGGCGTTGTCGGCAATCTCGTCAAGGCCGATCTGGTCGGGACGTGCCTCGTCCTCCTCGACCTCGGCGGCATCCGCGGCCGACCCTTCCCTTTCTTCCCGTTCCCGCGTGAAGGACCAGTACCCGGCCCCGGCGGCCATCAATGCTGCTGCCAGGAACATGATGTTAGGCATGCCGGGAACGAAACCGATCAGCATCAGGACGCCGGCCACCGGGATCCAGGCGCGCGACAGGCTGACTTGCTTGCCGATGTTCTCGGCCATGTCATGCGTTGCCGATACGCGCGTCACGATGATCGCGGTGGAGATCGCCAGAAGCAGCGACGGGATCTGCGCAACCAGGCCATCGCCAACCGAGAGCAGAACATAGTTCTCGGCAGCAACACCGACCGGCAGATCATGCTGCGACAGGCCGATGATCAGGCCGCCAACAATATTGATGACAAGGATCAGGATCGACGCCACCGCGTCGCCCTTGACGAATTTCGAGGCACCGTCCATGGCACCGTAGAAATCGGCCTCCTCGGCGATTTCCTCGCGCCGACGCTTGGCCTCTTCATTGCTCAGGATGCCGGCATTCAGGTCAGCGTCGATCGCCATCTGCTTGCCCGGCATGGCATCTAGGGTAAAGCGTGCCGACACTTCCGATACACGGCCCGCGCCGCGTGTCACGACCACCAGATTGATGATGATCAGAATGACAAACACAAATATACCGACAGCATAATTGCCGGAAATGACGAATTCGCCGAATGCTTCGATGACCTTGCCAGCCGCGTCAGGACCAGTATGCCCCTCGCTGAGAACAATGCGGGTCGAGGCCACGTTCAGTCCGAGCCGCAGCACTGTCGCGATCAACAGCAGGCTGGGGAAGGACGAGAAATCCAGCGGGCGCTGCGTATGCATCGCCACCATCAGGATCAACAGGGACACAAGGATGTTCGATACAAAGAAGGTATCGAGCAGGAATACTGGCAGCGGCAGCACCATCATCGCGACAAGCGCCAGGATGCCGATCGGCAGTACCGCACCGCTGACCAATTGCTTGGCGTTGACGAGCCCCAGTCGCTGAAGTGTCATTTCCATGACGCGTTACCCCTGCCTTGCCCTGTCGAACCAATGGCAGCTGTCAAAATTCCAGCAGCGGCCGCAGACCGCGCCAAAACCCCGAAACATCAGTGCCATATCAAGTTCAACCATCTGTTTTCATTCGCCTTTAAAAGCATTTTCACCTTGATGTTCCGATCAGCGCCGGAACGCTGGCGCCGTCGCGCCTTCTTGTTCGCATAGGGGAGAAGGCAAGTTCCGTGCCAAGCGGAAAAATTCAAGGAAACCCGCCATTTTCCAGACAAATGACGCCCGCGGAGCCCGTAATGGTCCAGCAATGGCATGAAATCTGCATCACCGGCGGCATAGTCATCTGCCCAGGCGATACGCCGGGCAAAACAGGTCGAAAGGATGATACGGGCCATGTCACGAACAGTTTTTGCATCATTGCCAAACCGCAAGCTGACCCTTGCCGCGTTCTGTGCGGCAGCGTTGGCGATTACCGGCTGCGAGACGATCGGCGGCACAAAGACGGCAAATGTCGCGGCGAAAGCCAACATGACAGCCGCCGACCAGCTTGCCGCCGTTCAGGAGGTGTTTGACGCCAATGCCGAACAGGTTCCGACCTTGACAGCGGTCGGATATGCCGTTGTGTCCTCGCAACCCGGTCGCTCTGACGCGCAGAAGCGTCTGATGGCGATCCGCTCGGCCCGCATGGCGGCGATGCGTGATCTGGCCGAACAGATCCACGGGCTGCAGGTCGATTCATCGACCACGGTCATCGACCTCATGGTTCAGAACGACACTTTCCGCGGTGTCGTTTCCGGCACCATTCGCGGGGCCCGTACCGTGCGGATCAACCCGACCGGGTCGGATACCTATGAAATAGTTCTCGAGATCGACCGTGAGATGATCGGTCATCTGATCAGCACGGCGCGCGGCATCGCCTGAGCGCGGCGTGGCAGCGATACAAGGCCTGACGGAGAGTTGTGGTGATTCTGGACCTCTACGCAAGACTTGAACAGCGGCACTGGCTTGACCTGGCCAGGGTGCCGCTGCTCGCGTTGCTGGCCTGCATCTTCTTTGTTCTTGGCGCCTCGACCGGTCAGGCCGCCGCATTCCGGTTTACCGAGACCACCGGTCGTGCCGTGATCATGGATGCCGCGATGGAGCAGGAAGCCCGCATGCTGGCACTTGAGGACGCGCTCTATCTTGCGGCCCTTGAAGGTGGGGCCAGTATCAACGGCTTTTCCGCCGTGATGTCGGACACCACGATTGAAGACCATTTCGTGGTCCGTCCGGCCAGCCGGATCCTTGACTATACAATCACCAACGAGGTGATTGATGGCGAGCATTATGAAGTCAGCATCCGCGCGGCGATTGGTGATCTGCCGCGTGGCTCATGCCTTCATCGGCGGGCCGTCAACATGACATTGTTCAAGCCGCGGATGGTGCTCGCCGAGAATATTCCGGCGGCCGTGGCCCCGATGGCCGTCGAGGTTCTGAACAACGTCATCATGACAATCGAGCGTCATGGCGGCGTGAGCGCCAACCGTGCAACCGATATAGCGCTCGACCCGTCCCGTCTGTCGCGGATCAATGACAGCTATGACTATGCCGCTCTGACCAAGGGTGTTGTGCGCGTCCGGCGCGGCGATTTCGCCGTTGTGCCGGAAATCATCCTGACCGGGAAGCGGGTTGGCAACGCACTCTTACGGCGTGATGATGTGACGATGCTGATCAGGCTGCATGTGCTTGCGGGTGAGAGCTATGCGCCGATTGACAGGTTTGAGGTCACACACACTGTTACGGCGCGGCAGCGTTCGGTCTCCCGAAGTTTCAATGTCATCGGCCAGCCAAGACGCCCGGCCATCCTTGCCGCGCTGATCGAGCCGGTGTCGGGTCTGGTCGACAACATGGTCGCCGACCTGCAATGCCGTCCGCTGACAGCGACACTGGCGCTCAGCGAGGGCAAGTTGACAGCCCCGGTTGGCAGTCATCACGGGATGCGCCAGAATGCCCTTGCGGTGGCCAGCGGTACCGATACGCCCTGGCAGATCATGCGGGTTACCGAGGTTGGCGCGATGTCGTCGATTCTGACGCCCCTGAATGACCGGCGCGATCCGGCGACACTGGCCGGCCGCACAGTCGAATTCATGGAGAATATGCAATGAAAACGCTTCTGAAGGGGCTTGTCGGCCTGACGCTGGTGATGATGCCCTTGTCGGTCGCCGCGCAGCAGCCGATCGTTGTCCTCGAATATCCGACCCATGGCGGCACCGCAGCCGCACCGGGACTGAACCCGGACAACATCTTTGTCAGTGACCCGAACCATACGGCCAGCCACCGCGTGATGCCGGACGAGACGCTGTCGCACATCATCACTGAACATTATGCCGGCAGCGGCCTTGACCTGTCGGTTGTCCAGATGGCGATTGTGAAGAAGAACCGTGCTGCCTTTGTTCGGGGCAATCCGAATTTCCTGTATGCTGACAAGGTTTTGCATCTGCCTTCGCTGAACGAGATGAAGGATCTGGTGCTTGGTGGCAAAACTCAGGATGGCCCATCGGGAACCGGTGGATCGAACCGTGACCAGATTTTCTTCATCGGTGGCTAGAATGAGCCCGTGGCGTGCCATATTGCGAGCAACTGGGGCAGGCGTTGCCGCCATCCTGGCTGGTCAGGCCGCGCTGGCGGACCAGCGCCTGACCGGCGCCGAGGTGGCGCAGCTGATCACCGATCGTCTGGCTGAAGTCTATCTGGAAGGTAAGCCGGCGCTGGCTCCGACACGGCAATTTCCCACATGTGGCGGTGAGGTAACGGTTGCCCCTCTGTTCGGTGGCTGGAACACCGTATCCGTGCGTTGCGACGTTGATGGTGGCTGGCGTTTTGCCATCCGCACCAATTTGACGACAACCCCGGCGCCGGTGCCGGTGGCTGAATTCAATGCGGATTTGTGGAACAAGGGTCCTATCTCCGCGTTGGCGGATGCCGGCGCGGGCACAACGCAGGTCCCGCCATCTGGCGCTGTCGATGAGCTGGATGTCGTGATGCTGACGCGCAGTCTGGCGCGCGGCGATGTGATCACGCCGGATGATGTAGCCTTGCGACCGGTACCGGCACGCAATGTCAGCAGTGTGTTTTTCGCACCGGCAGATGTGGTTGGCAGGCGGATGAAAACGCCGCTGTCGGCACGCCGGCCGCTACAGACGCGCCACCTCATGCCGGCTTTCATGATTGAAGAAGACAGCAAGGTGCTGATCACCAGTCGTGCTGGCGGAATCAGCGTGGATATGGTAGGCTATGCTCTTGAAAATGGACAATTTGGCGACTGGATTGAAGTGCAGAACGCCAACAGCGGCAAGACTGTGATGGCCAAGGTCATCGATGAAAAAAAAGTCGTGGTAATCGCTAAAAACAGCTGACACTGCGTCGTTACCCTTCCTGAGGAGGCCAATACGATGGTTGACGCCATTAAAAATTCAGTCAATAGGATGGAGCTGACCAAGGGTCGGGCTGCTGACGGACGCCCTGCGGGTGCCGGAGCATCACCGGCTTCGGTTGCGCCGGCTGGAGAGACTGTCAAGGTTAGCGATGCCGCGTCCTCGAAGGCCGTGGCGCAGCTCGCCGAAGCACCACCTGTGAACACCGAAGCCGTTCGGCGGATCAAGGATGCAATCTCGCGTGGAGAGTATCCGATCAATGTCGATCGTATCTCGGAAGCACTTATGGACGCTTACAGGGACATGAAAACCTGATCCAGCGGCTGCTGTCGCAATGACTGTGAACGAAAAGCTTGTTGAACTGGAAGGCACGCTCAATCCGTTGATTGAGCGTGCGTTGTCGTGTGTCGGCGATGCTGATGCGCTCCTTGCCGCCAACAGGCAGATCGAACAGTTGATGTCAGCCACCTGGCCGGATCTTGTTGCTGAATTGAGCGCTGACGGCCCGTCAGCCGAGGAACGGGCCATCATCGAGGCGCTTTCGACGGCGCTTGCCAGGCTGGAGTCGGAAACCAGGGCAAGGCTTGTTTGGGCGGACGATTTCGACGAATATATGCGAAGGGCACTGTCGCAAACGCCGAAATGATTCGGCGGCGGCATCGCCACCGCATGGAAAACAGGTTGTTTCGTGCGCGATCGACCGGTCTGAGATGCCAAATCATCTGAGATGCCGACAAGGAGAGCATGATGGTCGAACCCAACCAGCTGCTGACACCCGCGAACATCCTGATCATCCTGTTGCTGGTGATCACGCTCGGCATGTGGCTGCAGCTGATATTGCTCCGCAATCGCCTGTCATCACGCATGACCCGGCTCGAGGAACGGTTTCACGAGCATGACCAGCTTCTGGACCTGCAGGCAAAGGGCACCCGCGACATGACCAGTGCCAGTGAGCAGCTGGTGATCGCGACCAATGAAAGCAGGACGGCGCTAGAGGCCTTGCGCCGCGACGTTGTCCGCCTTGCGGATGATGTTCGCGGAGAGGTGGGGATGAGCCGGGCCATCGAACTGGCGCGCGCCGGGGCGACGAAGGAAGCCGTCGCCGATGCCACCGGCCTGTCCTTGGAAGAAGCCGAGGCGATTGTGACATTTCACGGTCGTGGAAGTGCCTGATCGCGGTCTGTCGGCTGAACCTGCGCCGCATGCCGCGCGGACATGCATGCGTCTACATGCGGAATTCCGATTTGTGGCAACTGATGTTCAGATAGCGTGATCCGCGGGTCAGTCTTACCGTTCCACTTGTCCGGTCGATCCTGAGGGTCAACGGTGACCTTGTCAGGGTAAAGGTCTCATCGGTACTTTCCGTCAGTACCATGATCTGCGTTCCATCGGTGAAGCTGACAGCCACCTCGTTGCCGACCTTCATCTCGCGGATGTCAATCTCGACAAGCCCGTGCCGGTTGCTGTTGCACTCATATCGCTCCTGCTTGAAGCGGGTGAAGTCCTCACACCCCGCCACCAGCAGGCCGGTGATCACAACCGTGATGAATGTCAGTCTCGCTGTCTCAGGGCTTTTCATCCACCGGGCTTTCATCTTCCTGATTGTCTTGCGGCTCGTCCCCCGGTTCCGCCTTGGCGGCCTTTTCGGCATTTTGCTGCGCTTCGAACCATCCGCTTGGCTTGGCGTCGTCATCAGGCTCGCCGGCGTCTGGCGGCGAGGATGGTGCCGCCATCGCGGCGGCGGCGGCTTCAAGTTCAGCCGCCACGGCAGCGGCCTCGTCATCATCGACGCCAGATGTGTCCACGGTTTCTGCGGGACCGGTCTCGGTAAGGGCGGCAGCCGGATCGGTGGCATCGCTGGCACCGTCGCTCGCTGTCACGGTCTCATCCGATGCCCCGGGCCCTGCTCCCAGCGCTTCAAGCGCGGCTGTCACCTCGGCGGCGCTCGGCGCCTCGATCACGGCGTCCTTGGCTTCTTCAGTCGTTCCAGCTTCGAGGACTGTATCTTCAGCAGGGTCATCAGCCGCGGCCGCGCCGGCTTCGTCGGCGGCATCCGGCGTGGGAGATTCCTCCTCGGCTGGCGCTTCGGCTTCCGGCATGGGCTCGGAGTCCGCCTCATCCGTATCGTCCGTCTCGCCTACATCCTTGGTGGGATCCGCGTTGTTGGTTGCGGCGCCTTTGTCTGTGTCAACGGCCTCGGATGGCGCGGCGTCGATCTCGGCCTGCATCGCCGAGGAGTCGCCATCTTCACCACTTTCAGAATGGGCCGCATCACTTGTGGTTTCGGGCATTTCCTCGACAAGCTCGGCATTGCCACTGTCGACAAGGCGCTGCGCGTCCGCTGACTTGACATCAATGATGACGGTTTTCGGGAACCGTACGCCATTGACCTCGCAATCATCGAGGATCCGCAGTCGTGTCCATTCGCTGCTGGTATCGCCGCCGGCCTCGGCCTCACCTTCGCTGCCAGCGCCGGCATCAACGGGTTTCGGCGATGCCGCCGACACAACGCGTTCGGCTGTGGGTTCGGCGAGGGTGGCGATCCGCTGGCGCAATATATATACGCGCGCCGCCAGAATGCCGAGCCGCTTCTGCTCATCCTGCTCATTGGACAGCAGCATCTTGAGTGACTCGTTCATCTCCTTGAGCGGCTGGTCCTGGAACTTCTCGATCACCTTGTCGCGCACCGCGATGGTGACAGGAGACAGTTCTGTCGGTGAACCCGGTCCCCCGCTGTTGCTGATGGTTGATGCAACCATTTTTTCGTCCTCTGCCGTTGAGTTGGCACCGTTATTGCAAAATACGGGCCAGCAAGCCGTCAAGCAGCGATTAAATTAAACAACAAAATCTGATCCTGCAAAGTGACGGTATAAATTGGGTTTTTGCTGAAAAAACAATGAATTTCAGCTGGTTGAAAAAGGAGTGTGAGATGAAAGGCATTGGTGATTATCTGAACCTCCATGCGACCGCACTTCAGGTGCGTGCGAAGCGCAACAAGGTGCTTGCCTCCAATATCGCGAATGCCGCGACACCGAATTTCAAGGCGCGCGACATGGATTTCCAGGCCGAAATCAACAAGGCCGAAAAGGTGGGGCCGTTGCGCGCCACAGATGGACGGCACTTCCGGGTCGCGATGAACGCCAATGCGACAGGTATGCTGTACCGCGCTCCGGTGAATCCGTCGCGCGACGGCAACACCGTCGAACTCAATGTTGAGCAGATGGAATTTTCCGAGAATGTCATGCGCTACCAGACGACGCTGACCTTTCTCAACAACAAGATCGGCGGGCTGATGTCCGCCATTAAGGGCGAGTGATGGCGCGGATCGAGAACATCTTTGATGTCGCCGGGCGCGCCATGTCGGCACAGCTTGTGCGGATGAACACCATCGCCAGTAACCTTGCCAATGCCGGCAACATCAGCGGCGAGGAAGATACCGCCTACCGCGCGATGAAGCCGATCTTCGAGACTACCTATGCGGCGAACGTCAAGGAGACGGGTATTTCGACGACCGAGGTCGCCGGCATCACCCGAACCGATCGCCGCCCGGAACGGACCTACATGCCAAACCACCCGTTGGCCGATGAAGACGGTTTTGTCTATGCGGCGGCGGTGAGTGTCGAGGAAGAGTTCGTCGAGATGCTGGAGGCAAAGCGCCAGTATCAGAACAATGTTGAAGTGGTTACAACCCTTCGCGCCCTGATGATGCGAACCATCAATATGGGCAAATAAGCCAACGGAGAGCGTGAATGAGCACCATTGATCCAACAAGCCAGGCACAGCTTGACAGCATTCTCAAGAAGATTGGTGTCAACAATGAGGGCGATACCAAGAAAGCCAACAAGGATACGCTTGGCCAAAGCGACTTTCTGAAGCTGATGACAACGCAGCTGCAGAATCAGGATCCTTTTGCCCCCATGGAGAACGCCGAATTCATCGCCCAGATGGCGCAGTTCTCGACTGTGACCGGCATCACCGACATGAACACCACGCTGGCCAGCATGGCCGATCAGCTTGGCGAGTTCCGGATCGCGACAGCCGCCAATCTGCTTGGCAGCTCGGTGATGATCCCGGGCAATTATGCGCGCCCGGATGAAACCGGTGAGATTCACGGCATGCTGGACCTGCCTTCGGCATCCGGCATTACCAACCTTACATTCAGCAACACTGCCGGCGACGTGCTCCACCAGATGGAACTTGGTGCGCAGCCGGCCGGCCTTGTCGGCTTTTCCTGGACGGACCTGCCGGATTCGGTGCTTGCCAGCGGTGACGCTGTTCGTATCGAGGCTTTTGCCGATATGGGCAAGGGCATGGAAAGCCTGACACCGAGCGTGTTCGCGGAAATTCTCGCGGCCTCCACCGGTGATGCCGCCACCGGCGTGATGCTGGATGTTCGTGACTATGGCGAAGTCCGCGCCGCGGATGTGTCCAAGTTCCGCCGATAGAGACCAACAGATACTGAAGACCTAACGGGTTCAACTGAGAAGGGAAGCGAGCCTCGCGAGGCTCAGGGAGAGCAGAAAATGTCATTCTATACCGCACTTACAGGACTGAACGGCTCATCCGCCGATATTTCGGCAACGTCGAACAACATCGCCAACGTCGGCACCACCGGCTTCAAGCGAAGCCGGGTCGAATTCGGTGACATCTTCGCAACCTCTCCATTGCAGAACGCTTCGTCGTCGATTGGTTCGGGTACGATCCTGAAGGGCATCAAGCAGCAGTTCACGCAGGGTAACATCGCCGCCTCGCTGAACGCGCTTGATCTGGCGATTTCCGGTCAGGGTTTCTTCGCCCTGAAGCCGTCGCTGACTTCCGCTCAGACGGTCTACACGCGAAACGGTTCACTGAACGTCAATAACGACCGTTATGTTGTCGACTCGGCTGGTCAGTATCTGCTGACCTACCCGGTCAACAC